>NZ_MUYZ01000159.1:0-15180 GCF_003013775.1 Micromonospora sp. MH33 | reverse complement strand
CGTACGGCGGCCACGGCGGCGTCGCCGCCCCCGCGCCAGAGCACCCCGACCTCGGCGAAGCCGGCCGCGCGCAGGGCGTCGAGGTGCCAGGCCGCCGGCGGGTTCCACTCGGGGCTGTGCCCGGTCGGGTAGATCTGCTGCCGCTTCTCGACCAGCGGCCCGAGCACCGGGTCGGCGGCGGCTTGCGCCCACCAGTCCGCCCAGGACAGCGCGGCGCCCGCGCGGTGGCGGGCGTGCCGGCCCGCCCGGGCCCGCTCGGCGAGCCGGGTGGTGAGCGTGGGCAGCGCGTCGTCGGGCATGTGGTCGGCGTTGACGAACACCCCGCCCGGCCGCAGCACGTCACGGAGTTCGCGGTAGAGGGCGGTCAGGCGGGGGCCGTCCAGCCAGTGCAGGGCGGTGGCGGTGAGCACCGCGTCGTAGTCGCGGTGGGGGAGCGCCCGCGCCCAGTCGGTCTGGTTGAGGTCGGCGGTGACCACGGTGGCCCGGCCGGCGAGGGACGCCTCGGCGAGGGTGAGCAGGACCGGGTCCAGGTCGAGCACAGTGACCTCGGCGTCGGGCCGGCGGGCCAGCGCCCGCAGGCTGATCGAGCCGGTGCCCCCGGCGAGGTCGAGCAGGCGCGGCGGCCGGTCGCCGGCCACGGCCTCGGCGGCGTCGAGCAGCGCGGCGAAGCGGTGTTCCCGGTCCGGCAGGTACGCCTCCTGCTGCCGGTCCCAGCTTTCCTGCCATGCCCGCGCGTCCAGTGCGTAAGGAGTCATGCCGCTGACGATAGTTACCGAGCCGGCCACATGTCGAGGCTTGTTGCCAACCTTTTGCAATAACTGTGAGGCGGGTCGTAGCGGTGTCCCGTCCCCGCGGCGTCACCGGGCGGGGACCTGGCGGGGCTCGCCGGTGACGGCGGGTTGACGCGACCTCCGGCAGGGTCGCAGCGCGACGACGTGGTGGTCCGGGTGGCGCCGGCCGCGACAGCCCCACCGTCTCCCGCAGGCCGTCGAAGGGGACCTCATGATCAGGACGATGCTCCGGATGCGCGCGCGTCAGGGCTGCGAGCCCGCCGTGCGGTCCGCGTGGCGCACGGTCGCGGGGCGGATCGGCGGGCTGGCCGGCAACCTCCGGCACGAGCTGCTGCTCGACGCCCTGGACCCGCGCGGGTTCGTCGTCGTCACCGAGTGGGCCGACGAGGCGGCGCTGCGCGCGTACCGGGACGGGCCGGTGGCCGCCCGGCTGGCCGAGCTGGTCCGGCCGCTGACCGAGCCGGCCGGCCCGGCCGACTACCCGGTGCTGCGGGAGCACGGTACGGGCGACTCGACGGTCTACGTGGACGTCGAGCTGACCGTGCCGGCGCCCCGGCTCGCCGAGTTCCACCGCGGCTACCCGGAGGTCCGGGCGCGGATGGCCGGGATACCCGGGTACCGGCGCGAGCAACTGCTGCGCGAACCCGGGTCGGACGTGCACCACATTTTCGCCGAGTGGAACAGCGCGGCGGAGTTCCTCCGCTGGATCGCCGACCCGGCCCACGCCTCCGCGCAGGCCGGGCCGATCGCGCCGTTCCTTCTCGACATCCGGCGCCGCCTGTTCCACGTCGTGCCCGACGAGGGCGGCAGGCGACAACCCACCACGGGCAGGGAGGCCGACGTGCACAGGGAAACGGACGTAGTCGTCGTCGGGGCGGGGCCCGCCGGGCTGACCGCCGCCGTCGAGCTGGCCCGGCGGGGCGTCGACTGCCGGGTGATCGACAAGCTGGCCACCCCGGCCGGCCAGGCCGACAAGGCGATCGGCGTGCACTGCCGCACCATGGAGATCTGGGAAGAGCAGGGCGTCGTCCGGGAGGCCATGGACGCCGGTATCTGGCTGACCGGCAACATGGTCTTCGTCAACGGGGTGGAGACCCACCGGATGAGCTGGGAGCTGCCCGGCCTGCCGTACGCGCACCTCGGCCTGCCACAGTACGAGACCGAGCGCATCCTCACCGCCCGGCTGGCCACCCTCGGGGTACGCCCGCAGCGCGGCGCCGAGCTGGTCGACTTCACCCAGGACGGCGACGGCGTGACGGCCACCGTCACCACCGCCGACGGCGGCACCGAGACGGTCCGCGCGAAGTACCTGGTCGGCTGCGACGGCGCGCACAGCCGCGTGCGGGAACTGCTCGGGCTCACCTTCACCGGCGGGCTGGGCCGGTTCCCCCAGCTGTTCATGCTCGGCGACGTCGACGTGGACTGGGACATGCCCGACGGTCACCTGCTGCGGTTCCTGCACGAGACCGACGGCCGGATGGACGGCATGCTGGTCTGCGTCCCGTTGCGCGGCGAGCGCCGGTACCGGATCGCCACCCTGGCACCGCCCCGCTTCTTCGCGCAGACCGGCGGGCAGGACGCCCCGCCCGGGTTCAGCGCGGAGCTGGGCGCGCCGACCCTGGCCGACGTCCAGGTCGCCCTCGACCACCTCGCCCCGCCCGGCACCCGCGCCTCGAACCTGCGCTGGTCGTCGGTGTTCCGGATCAGCCACGGCATCGTGGACCGCTACCGCGACGGCCGGGTGTTCGTGGTCGGCGACGCGGCCCACCTGCACCCGCCGGCCGGCGGCCAGGGCATGAACACCGGGATCCAGGACGCCTGGAACCTGGCCTGGAAGCTGGCCCTGGCGGTACGCGGGATCGCCGCGCCCGGCCTGCTGGACAGCTACGAGACCGAGCGGCGGCCGGAGGGCGAGGAGATCGTCGGCCGTGCCGTGCGGATGGCGTTCACCGACGAGCTGGACCGCGAGGACCTCAAGCGGCAGTTCCTCCAGGAGATGTCCATGCTGCTCAGCTACGCGAGCAGCCCGCTGGTCGGCGAGTGCGTGTCCGATCCGGACGCGCTGGGCGAGGCCCCCCGTCCGGGCGACCGCGCCCCCGACGTGGACGGGCTGCTGCGGCGCGGAGTCGGCCACCCGCTGCGGCTGCGCGACCTGACCCGCGGCACCCGCCACACGCTGCTGCTCTACTCCGACGCGTCGGCCGACGAGGCGGCGCTGGGCGCCATCGCCGAGCTCTGCGCCGACGTGCGGCGGCAGGCGGCCGGGGAGGTCGACGCGTACCTGCTGCTCAGTCCGGACGCCGGCGAGCCGCGGCTGCTCGACCCGCCGACGGTGTGCGACGCCGACGGCCGGTTCCGCGCCGCGTACGGGCTGACCGGCACCGGGCTGTACCTGGTCCGCCCGGACGGGCACGTCGGCTTCCGCAGCCAGCCGGTCGACGCCGACGCGCTCCGCAAACACCTGCACCTGGTGTTCGGGGGTGCCCGGTGACCAGGGTGCGGACCGTGCTCGCCATGCGCACCCGGGAGGGCTGCGAGGAGCGCTTCGAGTCGGAGTGGCGCAGCGCGGCCGAGGAGATCCGCACGCTCGACGGCTGCCTGCACCAGGACCTGGTCCGCGACGCCGACGACCCGCGCAGCTACCTGATCATCAGCGACTGGGCGGACCGCGAGCGGCTCGACGCCTTCGGCCGCAGCGAGCACCGGGACCGGCTGCTGCGCATCATCCGCGAGCTGCGTGAATCCGCGCAGCGGCACACCTACCAGGTGCTGCACAGCGTGGGCAGCGCACCCGAGGAGGACCGATGACCGAGGACGCCGTTCCGGCGAGCGAGCTCTACACCGACGGGTTCGCCGCCGACCCCTACCCGACCTTTGCCCGGCTGCGCACCGACCGGCCGGTGTGCCCGGTCAGCTCCCCGCGCTTCGACTCCTGGCTGATCACCCGCTTCGACGACGCGCGGGCGGCGCTCACCGACCCGCGGCTGTCCAAGGACCTCTACGGTCCCGGCCAGCACTACCTGCGGATCTTCGGGCCGAACTCCGAGGGCTTGAACCGCAACATGCTCAACTCGGACCCGCCGGAGCACACCCGGCTGCGCCGGGTCGTGTCCCAGGCGTTCGCGCCCCGGCGGATCGAGGCGCTGCGGCCGCGGGTGGCGCAGGTCGTCGACCACCTGATCGACAAGATGCTCCCGCAGGGCCAGGCCGAGCTGATGCACGATTTCGCCATCCCGCTGCCCATGACGGTCATCTGCGAGCTGCTCGGCGTGCCGCCGGAGGACCACGACCGGGTGCTCGACTGGACCCAGGTGATCCGCACCTCCGGCTCGACCCGGCGGCCGCCGCAGGAGGAGCGGGCGGCCGTCCAGGAGGCCCAGCTGCGGCTGCACCACTACTTCGCCGACCTCGTACGCGCCAAGCGCGACGACCCGGCCGACGACATCATCGGGGCGCTGATCGACGCGGTCGACCGCGACGGGACGCTCTCCGAGGCGGAGCTGGTCACCACCACGTTCCTGCTGGTGTTCGCCGGGCACCAGACCACCGCGGACTTCCTCGGCAACGCGATGCTCGCCCTGCTCACCCATCCCGAGCAGCTTGAGATGCTGCGCGCCACGCCCCAGCTGCTGCCGGCGGCGATCGAGGAGCTGCTCCGGTTCGACGGCCCGCTGCCGGTGGCCAGCCCGCGGATCGCCACCGAGGACGTCGAGTACCAGGGGGTGTGCATCCCCCAGGGGTCGATCGTCGGCGTGGCGATCAACGCGGCGAACCACGACCCCGCCCACTTCACCGACCCCGACCGGCTGGACCTGCGCCGGGTCCGCGGCCCGCACCTGGGCTTCGGGCACGGCGTGCACTACTGCCTCGGCGTCTCGCTGGCCCGGATGGAGGCGCAGATCGCGCTCGCCGCGCTGCTGCGCCGCCTGCCCGGGCTGCGGCTCGGCGTGCCCCTCGACGAGGTCCGCCGGCTGCCGGCCGCGTCGCCGTTCCGCGGCCTGCTGGAGCTGCCGATCACCTTCGCCTCCTGAGCCTCCCGCCCGCCCACTCGAACCCAACCAAGGAGCAGCCATGGTCTTCCGGAACGTGATCGTCTGCCACATGGTCCCCGGCAGCGACAAGATCGTCGGGGACGTCTTCGGCCACTACGACCAGGCCACCCGACCCCAGGACCTCGGGGTCATCGGGCGCATCCTGCTGTCCCACCACGACCTGTACATCCACGTCATCGAGCGCGAGCAGGACCCGCGGATCTCCGGCCAGACCCGGGGGCTGCCCGCGTTCCAGAAGATCGCCGAGGCCATCGGCCCGTACGTGACCCCGTACCCGCGCTACTGGAAGAACCCGTCCGACTCGGTCGCCAAGGAGTTCTACCACTGGGCCCCCGAGGGGGAGCCGCCCACGGACACCACGCTGACCGTGATCGTCGGGCGGATCAAGCCCGGCGCCGAACCGGACGTGGCGCGGGTCTTCGGCGAGTCCGACGCCGGCTCGCTGCCGACCGAGCTGGGCGTCACCGGGCGCTGGCTCTACTCGATCGACGACGTCTACGTGCACCTGCTCGAACAGGAGACGTCGGCGGCCGAGGCGACCCGGAACAACCACGACGCCAAGCCGGTCTTCGCCAAGGTCATGCAGGACCTCGCCCCCTACGTGAGCCCGTACCGGCCGGAGGAGTGGCACGGCCCGCAGGACTCGGTGGCCACGGTGTTCTACCGCTGGCAGGCCGAGGACTGAGCCGCGCGGCGGGGGCGTCGGAGGGCGCTCCCGCCGCTCGCCCGGAACCGGCGACGTCTGGGACCCAGTGGGACATGTTCCTGGCGCTGGTCGGCGCGATCACCTCGCTGGCGCTGCCCAGCCGCCCGCACGACCGTCAGTTGCCGGCCCCCGCGCCGGCCGCCACCCCGGGCTCCGCCGCCGACGTCCCGGTGGCCGGGACCGGCCTGTCGCCGGAACCCTGAGCGGAAGGCTCACTCGTCGCCGACGTTCTCCGTCTCGCCGTCGTGCTCGTACCGGGGCGTCAGGTGCTCGTCGGGCTGCGGCGCCTGGGCCAGGTTGTGGTGAGGGTCGCCGTCCGCCGAGTACAGGACGTCGTCGGTCTTCTTGGTCTTCTCCCGGTCCTCTTCCGGCTCCGTCACGTCCGCTCCTCGCCAGGTGCCGTCGAAGACCGCCCGCCGGTGGGCGGGACGGTCCGGTCCGATTTCCACCCTAGGCGGGGCGGCGGGCGGTGGTAGGCGAATGCCGGCGAGGCCCGCCGTCCGGGCGGGCTCGGGCGAAAGTCGCCCGCCGGCAGCGGTGATGCGACAGGGTGGTGCTGCGGACGGCCCGCGCGGGGCCGGCGCGGGGTGCCACCGGCGGTACGGGGGTGTCGGGTGCCGACCAGGGAGATCATCCAGCGCGTCGGCACGTTCCTGGACCTGGCCGGGGTGCTGGTCATCGCGGTCGGCGTCGCGGTCGCCTCGGTCGTCTTCGTGCTGCGCTGGTGGCGCACCCGGCAGGTCGTCGACCACTACCGGGCGTACCGGCAGGGGGTTGGCCGGGCCATCCTGCTCGGCCTGGAGCTCCTGGTCGCCGGGGACATCATCCGGACCGTGGCGGTCTCGCCCACCTTCACCAGCGTCGGGGTACTGGCGCTGATCGTGGCGGTCCGGACGTTCCTCAGCATCTCGCTGCAGGTGGAGCTGGACGGCCGCTGGCCGTGGCAGGGCAAGGTCCCGGTCGGCGGCTCGGGCGTGGCGTCCCGGCCGGAGCGCTGAGCACCCGGGCAGCCGCTCAGATGTTGGCGGAGTCCGCCGGCACCCCGCCCGGCAGCGACGGCGCGCCGCCCGGCGGCTGCTCGCCCCGGCAGCGCAGCCCGAGGGTGTACGCGGTCATCGACAGCGACCCGTACGCGTACCCGTCGACCAGCACGTCGGGGCGGTCCCCGGCGGCGCCGGCCAGCCCGGCCAGGTAGAGCAGCGGGATGAAGTGGTCCGGGGTCGGCACCGCGAGGCCGAAGTCCCGGTGCCCGTCCAGCCGGGCCGCCTCGGTCGGCGCGTCCTGGACCGTCTCCCGGGCGGCGTCGTCGAAGCGGCGCGCCCAGTCGAAGCCCTCGTCGGTCAGGCGCGGGTCGACCCCGCCCAGGTTGTGCACCACGTTGCCGCTGGCCACCACCAGCACGCCGCGCTCGCGCAGCGGGGCGAGCCGGGCGCCGAGGTCGAGGTGGTAGTCGAACGGCTTGAACGCGTTGATGCTGAGCTGTACCACCGGGATGTCGGCCTCGGGGAACGCGTGGGTCAGCACCGACCAGGTGCCGTGGTCGATGCCCCAGGAGTCCAGGTCGGCGCCGACCCAGGTGGGGTGCACCACGTCGCTGACCTCCTCGGCCAGCTCCGGCAGCCCGGGCGCCGGGTAGCGCACGTCGAAGAGTTGCCGTGGGAAGCCGTAGAAGTCGTGGATGGTGCGCGGCCGGGGCATCGCGGTGACCGCGGTGGCGCCGATGTACCAGTGCGCGGAGACCACCAGGATGGCCCGGGGCCGGGGCACCGACCGGCCGAACTCCCGCCAGGCGGCGGTGTAGCGGTTGACCTCCAGCGCGTTCATCGGGTTGCCGTGCCCGAAGAACGCTGCCGGCAGCACCGTCTGGGTGTTCTGCTCGCTCATCTCGCTCCCCGGGCCGGCCGTGCCCCGAGGCTAACCCGCAGGCCCCTCGCCTGTCCGGCCACCGGTCGTGCCGGGCCGAGCCGGGAGTTGGCACATACCCCCTAGGGGTATAAGGTGGCGGCGGAGGTGGAGTTCGATGGAACACGAACACGGGCACCACGGCGCGAGCCACGACGAGCACGCCGGGCACGACATGCACGCCGGGCACGACAAGCACGCGGGGCACGACCCCGAGCAGTTCCGCCGCAAGTTCTGGCTGAGCCTGGCGTTGACCGTGCCGATCGTGCTGACCAGCCACATGGTCATGGACTGGCTCGGCTACTCGCTGGACTTCCCGGGCGTCCGCTGGGTCGGCCCGGTCCTGGGCACGGTCGTCTTCTGGTACGGCGGCTGGCCCTTCCTGGTCGGCGGCGTCCGCGAGGTGCGCGACCGGGCGCCCGGCATGATGCTGCTGATCTCGATGGCGATCACCGTCGCGTACCTGGCCTCGCTGGCCACCAGCCTCGACCTGTTCGACCTGGACTTCTGGTGGGAGCTGGCCGCCCTGGTCACCATCATGCTGCTCGGCCACTGGCAGGAGATGAAGGCGATCGGGCAGGCCCAGGGCGCCCTGGCGGCGCTCGCCGCGCTGCTGCCCGACGACGCCGAACGCCTCGACGAGTCCGGTGCCGTGCACCGGGTGCCGGTGGCCGACCTGCGGGTCGGCGACCTGGTGCTGGTCCGCTCCGGTGGCCGGGTACCCGCCGACGGCCGGATCGTCGACGGCGCCGCCGAACTGGACGAGTCGATGATCACCGGGGAGTCCCGGCCGGTGCCGCGCGCCGTCGGGGACCGGGTGGTCGCCGGCACGGTGGCCACCGACTCCGCCCTGCGGGTACGCGTCGAGGCCGTCGGCGAGGACACCGCGCTCGCCGGCATCGGCCGCCTCGTCGCCCAGGCGCAGTCCTCCGGCGGGCGCGCCCAGGTGCTCGCCGACCGGTTCGCGGCGCTGCTGTTCTACGTCGCGGCCCTCGTCGGCCTGGCCACCTTCGTGGCCTGGCTGCTGCTCGGCAACACCGACCAGGCCGTGATCCGGACCGTGACGGTGCTGGTGATCGCCTGCCCGCACGCCCTCGGGCTGGCCATCCCGCTCGTCGTGGCGCTCTCCACGGCGCTCTCCGCGCGCGCCGGCATCCTGGTGAAGGACCGGCTCGCCCTGGAACGGATGCGCACCGTCGACGCGGTGCTGTTCGACAAGACCGGCACCCTCACGAAGGGGCGGCACACCCTGACCGGGGTGGCCGCCACGGGCGGGCTGGACGACGACGGCGCGCTGCGCCTCGCCGGCGCGGTCGAGGCGGACAGCGAGCACCCGCTCGCCCGGGCGCTGGTCACCGCCGCCCAGGATCGGGGCCTGCGGGCGGCGGCCCGGGACTTCCGCTCGCTGACCGGCCGGGGCGTACGCGCCACGGTGGACGGCGCCGACTGGGCGGTGGGCGGCCCGGCCCTGCTGCGCGAGCTGGGCACCGACGTCCCCGCCGAGCTGACCCGGGCGGCGGAGGGCTGGTCCCGGCGGGGTGCCGCGGTGCTGCACCTGGTCCGGCTGCCCGGAGGCGGCCGCCCCGAGGTGGTCGGCGCGTTCGCCCTCGAGGACGAGGTCCGCCCCGAGGCGCGCGCGGCCATCGCCGAACTGCGCGAGCAGGGGGTGAAGAAGATCGTCATGATCACCGGGGACGCCCAGCCGGTGGCCGAGGCGGTCGCCGCCGACCTGGGCTTCCGTCCCGGCGTGGACGAGGTCTTCGCCGAGGTCCTCCCCGCCGACAAGGACAAGGCCGTGACCGAACTCCAGTCCCGCGGGCTGACCGTGGCGATGGTCGGCGACGGGGTCAACGACGCCCCGGCCCTCGCCCGCGCCGACGTGGGCGTGGCCATCGGCGCCGGCACCGACGTGGCGATCGAGTCCGCCGGGGTGGTGCTGGCCAGCTCCGACCCGCGTGGGGTCACCGGCGTGATCCGGCTGTCCCGGGCGTCGTACCGGAAGATGCGGCAGAACCTGGCCTGGGCGGCCGGCTACAACGTGGTGGCCATCCCGCTCGCGGCCGGCGTGCTGGCCTGGGCGGGCGTCGCGCTCAGCCCGGCGGTGGGCGCGGTGCTGATGTCCGCCTCCACCATCGTGGTGGCGCTCAACGCCCAGCTGCTCCGCCGGGTCCGGCTCACCCCGGCAGACGACTGACCCACCGCAGCTACGACCGGCCCGGCACCTCGCACCTGGCGGATGCGAGGGGCCGGGCCGCTTCACACCCGCACCTGCGGCCGCTAGGGTGGCCGCGTGACGGTGTTCCGGATCGGCGAGGCCGCCGAACTGCTCGGGGTCAGCGCGGACACGGTCCGCCGCTGGATCGACGCCGGGCGGCTGCCGGCCACCCGCGACGAGCACGGCCACCGGGTGCTCGACGGGGCCGACGTGGCCGCGTTCGTCCGCGCCCCGGGCCACCCCGAGCTCTCCTCGGCCCGCAACCGGCTGCGCGGCATCGTCACCGCCGTCGTCAAGGACACCGTGATGGCCCAGGTCGACATACAGGCCGGGCCGTTCCGGATCGTGTCGCTGATGAGCCGCGAGGCGGTCGACGACCTCGACCTCCAGGTCGGCTCGGTCGCCGTCGCCGTGATCAAGTCGACCACCGTCGTGGTGGAGCGCGCGCCCGCGCCGAAGGGAAGGACCAGCCCGTGACCGTACGGTGGATCCGCGCCGCCCTGGCCGGGGTGGCCGCGCTGAGCCTGTCCCTGGCCGGCTGCGGCGCCGGCGACGAGGCGACCGCCGACACGGGCGGCACGGTGACCGTGTTCGCCGCCGCCTCGCTCACCGAGACCTTCACGAAGCTCGGCAAGGACTTCGAGTCCGCCCACCCCGGTACCCGGGTCGTCCTCAACTTCGCCGGCAGTTCGGCGCTCGCCACCCAGATCACGCAGGGAGCGCCGGCCGACGTGTTCGCGGCCGCCTCGCCGGCCACCATGAAGACCGTCACCGACGCGGGTGACGTCGCCGGGGCGCCCGCCGTCCTGGTCCGCAACCAGCTCGTCATCGCCGTACCGGAGGGCAACCCGGACCGGGTCGGTGGCCTGGCCGAGCTGGCCCGCCCGGGGAGGAAGGTGGCGCTCTGCGCCGAGCAGGTGCCGTGCGGCGCGGCGGCGAAGAACGCCCTCGACGCGGCCGGCGTGCGGCTCACCCCGGCCACCCTGGAGCAGGACGTCAAGGGCGCCCTGGCGAAGGTGAAGCTCGGCGAGGTCGACGCGGCGCTGGTCTACCGCACCGACGTGCGCGCCGCCGCCGGGCTGGCCGCCGTCGAGTTCCCCGAGTCCGCCCGGGCCGTCAACGACTACCCGATCGTGGTGCTGAAGCACGCCGGCAACCCGGACGGGGCCCGCGCCTTCGTCGACCACGTCCGCTCCGACGCCGGCCTGGCCGTGCTCACCGCCGCCGGCTTCCAGGCCCCGCCGAGCCGGTGACCCGACCCGCGCGCCGCCGGCAGCGGGTGCCGCTGGCCCTGCTGCTTCCCGCCGGTCTCGGGCTGCTCTTCCTCGTCCTGCCGCTGGCCGGGCTGCTGGTCCGGGCGCCCTGGACCACGCTGCCCCGGCGGCTGGCCCAGCCCGGCGTGCTCACCGCCCTGCGGCTGTCCCTGGAGACCGCCACGGCCGCCACGCTGCTCTGCGTCGCGCTCGGCGTACCCCTGGCCTGGCTGCTGGCCCGGGTCGAGTTCCCGGGCCGGCGGCTGGTCCGCGCGCTGGTCACCGTGCCGCTCGTGCTGCCGCCGGTGGTCGGCGGGGTGGCGCTGCTGCTGGTCTTCGGCCGGCGCGGGCTGCTCGGGTCCTGGCTGGACGCCACCTTCGGGGTGACCCTGCCGTTCACCACCGCCGGGGTGGTGCTGGCCGAGGCGTTCGTCGCCATGCCCTTCCTGGTGATCGCCGTCGAGGGCGCGCTGCGCGGCGCCGACGCCCGCTACGAGGAGGCGGCGGCCACCCTCGGCGCCGGCCGCTGGACCACCTTCACCCGGATCACGCTGCCGCTGGTCGCCCCCGGGGTGGCGGCCGGCGCGGTGCTCTGCTGGGCCCGCGCGCTCGGCGAGTTCGGCGCCACCATCACCTTCGCCGGCAACTATCCGGGGCGGACGCAGACCATGCCGCTCGCCGTCTACCTGGCCCTGGAGACCGACGTGCAGGCCGCCATCGTGCTCAGCCTCATCCTGCTCACCGTCTCCGTGGCCATCCTGGCCGGGCTGCGCGACCGCTGGGTCGGTGTGACGTGAGCACCACCCCGCCCCTGCTCGACGCGCACCTGGTCGCCGACCGGGGCGCCTTCCACCTCGACGCGCGGCTGCGCATCGGGGCCGGGGAGGTGGTGGCGCTGCTCGGCCCGAACGGGGCCGGCAAGACCACCGCGCTGCGGGCCCTCGCCGGGCTGCACCCGCTCAGCGCCGGGCACCTCACCCTCGACGGCGTCGACCTCGACCGCCCCGACCGGCGGGTGTGGACCCCGCCCGAGCGGCGTCGGGTCGGCGTGGTGTTCCAGGACTACCTGCTCTTCCCGCACCTCAGCGCGCTGGACAACGTGGCGTTCGGGCCGCGTCGCCGGGGCGCCGACCGGCGGGCCGCCCGGGCCCGGGCGCAGGGCTGGCTGGACCGGGTCGGCCTGAGCGGGCAGGCCCGGCACAAGCCGCGCCAGCTCTCCGGCGGGCAGGCCCAGCGGGTCGCGCTGGCCCGCGCGCTCGCCGTCGAGCCCACCCTGCTGCTGCTCGACGAGCCGCTCGCCGCGCTCGACGCCCGGACCCGGCTCGACACCCGCGCCGAACTCCAGCGGCACCTCGGCGCGCACCCCGGCGCCACCCTGCTGGTCACCCACGACCCCCTGGACGCCCTGGTGCTCGCCGACCGGCTGGTCATCGTCGAGCAGGGGCGGGTGGTCCAGGAGGGCGACGCGGCGACCGTCACGGCCCGCCCCCGCACCGACTACGTGGCCCGGCTGGTCGGGCTCAACCTGCACCGCGGGCACGCCGACGGGCACGCCGTGACGGTCGGCGGGCTCACCCTCACCACCGCGGACACCGTACGCGGGGAGGCGTTCGTCGCCTTCCCGCCGGCCGCCGTCGCGCTGCACCCGGCCCGCCCGGACGGCAGCCCGCGCAACGTCTGGGCGGCCACCGTGACCGGGGTGCAGCGGCACGGCGACAACCTGCGGGTCCAGCTCGCCGGGCCGGTCGCCGTGGCCGCTGACGTCACCCCCGCCGCGGCGGCCCACCTGGGGCTGCGCCCCGGCCAGCCGGTCTGGGCGGCGGTCAAGGCCGCGGAGACCCGGGCGTACCCGGCGTGACGCACGCCGCTGGCCGGTCCACCGTCCCCGGTGGGAGGTTTGATCCCGGCCCACCCGGTCACTGAACGGGGGGAGTACCACGAAGGGGGGAACGGGGTGCCCGAGACGACACCTTTCCGGTCCAGTCAGGACGCCGTCCTGCCGGACGACGTCACGGATCCGCTGCTGTGGCGGGCCGCGTACGACGTGGCCGCCGCGCACCAGCCCGACGCCACGGGACGCTGTCCCAGCCTGCTCTGTGCCGGGCGGGGCGCACCGTGCGAGCCGATGGTCAACGCGCGGCGGGCGATGCGGCTGGCGCGGGGCGGCGCGCGGCGCGCCGGGTTCCGGGAGAGCACCGGCCGGACGGCCCGCGACCGGCGTCGGGCGGCCTGAGCCGGTCGGGGACGGCCCGCACGCCGTGTCCCTTGGGAAGTCGGTCGGGTCAGTGGGGCGGGGAGAAGGCGGCGAGGAAGCGGTCCCGGAAGGTGTCCATCCGCCACACCGGGGCCTGCGGGCCGGGGCGCAGCCCGTCCTGCCAGCCCCAGCCGGCGACCCGGTCCAGCACGGCCGGGTCCTTCGCCACGATGGTGATCGGCACGTCCCGGCCGGCGCCCTCGCCGGTCACCGAGGCGTTCGGCTGGTGGTCGCCCAGGAAGACCAGCACCAGGTCGTCCCCGCCGTAGGTCAGCACGTACGACACCAGGGTGCCGAGGCTGTACTCGATGGAGTGCCGGTAGTCGTCGCGGACCTGGGCGGTGTCCCGCTGCACCACGTCCCGGCTGCCGCCGGTGCTGGTGGACGCCGTGTGGAAGATGCTGCCGTCGCCCACCGCGTCCCAGGGCACCGGCTTCGGGATCGCCGACCAGGGGGAGTGGCTGGAGACCAGCGGGATCTCCGCCATCAGCGGGGCGTGCGGCCGGTCCCGCTCCAGCCGCTGGAAGGTGGCCAGGGTGTACTGATCGGGCATCGGCGCGTAGCTGAACTTCGGGCCCTGGTAGGCCAGCCGCTCCGCGTCGTAGTACCGGTCGTAGCCGAAGAACCTCCCCTCCGGCCAGGGTTGGGTGGCGGCCGGCAGCACCCCGACGGTCTGCCAGCCGGCCCGGTGGAACGCGCCGTTGAGGGTGAGCCGGTCCCCGGCCAGCAGGTCCCGGTGGCGCTGGTCGTTGTCGATCCACAGGCCGGAGAGCAGGGTGGCGTGGGCCAGCCAGCTGCCGCCGCCGAAGGTGGGCGAGGTGAGGAAGCCGCTGCGGGCGTCGTAGCCGGCGGCGCGCAGCCGCCGGTAGCCGTCGTCCAGGACCGCGTTCACGCCCGGCGCGAGCGCGGGGTCCTCCACCGCGTCCCGGCCGTAGCTCTCCACGAACGTGACCAGCACGTCCTTGCCGCGCAGTCCGGTCAGCAGCCGGTCGCCCGGCACGTCCCGGTACGCGTCGGCCGTCATCTCCCCGGCGAACGCGGCGCGGTCGCGCAGGCCGGCCCGCACCTGGCCGGCGTGCGACGCCACCAGGGTGGTCGCCGTCCGGTCGGCGACCGGCACGCCGGCGGCCAGGCGTACCCCGAACAGGGCGCAGCCCACCCAGAGCACGGCCAGGGCGGCGACCACCCGGACCGCACCGGTGCGGTGCCGCGCCAGGAGCCGGGCCAGCCGCCGCACGGCGAGCGCCACGAGCACCGGCAGGCCGACCACGAGCAGCGCCACCCCGACCGCCGCGGCGACCGCGCCGGCCCGGCCGACCGAGTCGGTGAGGTAGCCGAAGCCGTCGTCGAGCAGCCCCCAGTCGAGCAGCACGTCGAACGGCCGGTCCCGCGCCACGGAGAAGCCCGTGTCCAGCAGCTTGACCACGGCCAGCAGGCCCAGCACCAGACCGAGCGCCACGGCGACCGGCCGGCGGGCCCGGGCCGGCAGGACGAGCAGCAGCGCCGCCGCGACCAGGGCCTCCACCGGGATCCGCAGCACGGCGCCGGGCCCGACCTCGGCCATCCGGTCCGGCGCGACCAGCGCCGCCACCACCAGCAGCACGGCCAGTCCGGTCAGGACCGCGCCGGCCACCCGACGGGTACGCGAGGCGGTCCGCGCCGGGTCGGCGGTGCCTGTGTCGGACATCGTCGCGTCGCCCGGTGGCGTGGACGCCCCGGTGTCCAGGGTGGGGGTGGCCGGCCGGGCCGGCCGGCGGAGACGGATGCGCAGTGACACGGCGGCGTCCTTCGACGAGGGGAGGGCTGGGTCAGGCCGGCTGGTGGGCGACGATCCGGACGGCGACCGGCAGCGGAAGCGCGGTCGATCCGACGCCCAGCGGGGGCAGGGCGGTCGCGGCGGGTCCGACGCCCGGGGCGGGGAGCGCGGTCGCGGCGAGGCGGAGATCCAGCGCGGGCAGGGCGGGCGCGGCGGCGGGTGCGGCCACCGCGACGACCTCGACGGCCGGG
>NZ_MUYZ01000158.1:0-15210 GCF_003013775.1 Micromonospora sp. MH33 | reverse complement strand
GGCGACCGCCGCGGCGGCCAGCGCGCCGCCCGCGACCAGCACGCCGGTGTCGCCGTCCCGGCCGCCGGCGCCGGCCTGCGCTCCGCCGATCGGGGTGACCGTGAAGCTGGCCGTGCCGCCGTTGCTGCCGTCGCCGCAGGTGGCGGTGACCGTGTACGTGCCGAGGGTGAACCCGGCGGTGAAGAGTTCGGCGCTCAGCCCACCGCCCGCCGCGGCGGTGGTGGATCTGACGTTCTGGTCCCGGTTGGGTCCGGTGACGCGGAAGAGCGCGTCGCCCGCCTTCGGGTTGCACGACGTCGTGGTGAGCACGACGGTCCCGCCGACCGGGGTGGTGGCCGGTGAGACGGTGGTGTCCGCGAGGGCGGCGGCCGGGAGCAGGAGTGTGCCGAGGCCCACGCCGACCGCCGCCGATCCGAGAACTGTCTTTGCCTTCATCCGCGTCTTCCCTCACTTTTCGTCCGCTGTCTGCGTGGGACGTCGTTCGGGTGGCCAACTCCGTGACTAGCACCGGTGTGGCCAACACTAGGAGGGTTGCGACGGTCACTAGGCGTAATTGAGAAATCTTCGTTGCCGTCACGTGTTCCCGGTCGCTCCCGGGTGCGACGGACATGCCCGCCCAGCCCGGACGCGACTCCGGACGGGTCGTCCCGCCTCGCGCGCGACGTCCCGTCCGGACGGTCCCTGGCGCGTCTGTCCGGTTCGGCCCGGCCGTGACCGTCCCGTCCGGGTCGGCCCGGACGACCCCGTCCGGGTCGGCTCGGACGACCCCCCAGGTGGGGACCAACGGCCGGCAGGTGGGTCAGCGGCGCGGCGGCTCGGGGCGGACCAGCCCCACGTCGTAGGCGAAGACCACCGCCTGGATCCGGTCGCGCAGGCCGAGTTTGGTGAGCACGGCGGAGACGTGCGTCTTCACGGTGGCGGTGCTCAGGAACAGCCGTTCGGCGATCTCCGCATTGGACAGTGCCCGCGCGGCGAGCGTCAGCACGTCGACCTCGCGGGCGGTGAGCGCCGCGAGTCGCCCCCGGTCGGCGGCCTCGCCGGGCAGCCGGTCGGCGAACCGGTCGAGCAGCCGGCGGGTCACCGTCGGCGCGAGCAGCGCCTCGTCTCGGGCCACCACCCGCACCGCCTCGGCCAGGTCGGCCGGGCGGGTGTCCTTGAGCAGGAAGGCGCTGGCCCCGGCGCGCAGCGCCGCGTACACGTGCTCGTCGCCTCGCGGTTGCCCGTCCAGTCGGCGCCGATGAGCTCGAACCTAGCATCCTAGGATGCTCTAGGCGGCGTGCGGGTCGGCACGGCTCAGAAGCGTCGGCCCCCTACGGCGTGGAGCGGGGTGGCTGGCGCTAGGGGAGGAGACCGGCGCGGCGGGCGGCGACCACGACCTCCAGCCGGGTGTGCGCGCCGAGCTTGCGCATGGCCGAGCGCAGGTAGCTCTTCACCGTCTCGGGGCGCAGCCCGAGCTGCCCGGCCACGTCCGCGTTCGTGCAGCCCAGGGCGACGCAGGCCAGGACGTCGGTCTCCCGGGGCGACAGGGCCACCGCCGTCGGCGGCCCCGGCCGGCGTACCGCGCCGGCGAGCCGGTCGGCGACGGCGTCGAGGCGGTCGCGCAGCTCCGGGTCGGCGATCCGGGTCAGCAGGCCGCGCAGCTCGGCGTGCGCCTGGCGGACCTGCTCCCACTCCGGGCCGGTCGGGTCCGGGCGGGACGGCACGGTCGGCAGGGCGGCCAGCGCCGTCCGGGCGGCGTCCCGGTCCGCGAGGCGGCGTTCCAGGTCCCGGCCGGCGTCGACCGCGGCGGCGACCAGGCGGTCGCCGAGCCGCAGGCGCTGGCGTACCGCGCCGTAGAGGACCGCGCGGACCTCGCGGCGCACCACCACCGGCACGGCGAGCACCGAGCGCAGCCCCTCGGCGGAGACCGGGGCGTCGTACTCGTGGCTGATCGAGCGGGCCACCGGGTAGTCGTCGACCCGCAGCGGCAGCCCGAGGGCGAGCGCCTTGCCGCCGAGGCCGGCGCCGGCGTGGATGGCGAGGCCGCGCAGCGCGGTCGTGCTGGTGCCGGCCAGCTCGGTGATGGTCATCCGGGGCGGGCCGCCCGGCGCGACCAGCCCGCCGAAGGCGACCGGCAGGCCGGTGCCGCGGCGCAGGGTCAGCAGGCCGCGCCGGACCTCGTCGGCGTCGTCGCGCGGGTAGAGCGTCACCATCTGGCCACCTCCCCGCCGGCCACCCCCGTCCGGGGGTGGTGAGACCTGCGTCACCCGATCGAGGATCAGCGTACTGCGCGCGGCGCCGTCCCCCTCCCGGCCGCACGCCAGGGACAGGAAGGACACCCCCATGGCCACCGCCGGCACCCAGGCCTTCCGCGAGGCGCGCGACTTCCTGCTCGCGCACCGGACGGACCACGAGACCGCGTACGAGAAGTTCCGCTGGCCCCGGCTGGACGAGTTCAACTGGGCGCTGGACTGGTTCGACGTGCTCGCCGAGGGCAACGACGGCACCGCGCTGCGGATCGTCGAGGCGGACGGGGGCGAGGGGAGCTGGTCGTACGCCGAGCTGTCCCGCCGCTCGAACCGGGTGGCGAACTGGCTGCGCGCCCGCGGCGTCCGGCCCGGGGACCGGCTGATCCTCATGCTCGGCAACCAGCTCGAACTCTGGGAGACCATTCTCGCCGCGATCAAGCTGCGCGCGGTGATCATCCCGGCGACGCCGCTGCTCGGCCCGGCCGACCTGGCCGACCGCCTGGCGCGCGGCGCGGCCCGGCACGTGGTGGTCGGGGCGGAGCACGCCGGCAAGTTCGCCCAGGTGGCCGGCGACTACACCCGGATCGCGGTCGGCGCCCCGGTCGGCGGCTGGCACGACTACGCCGACGCGTACGGCGCGGACGAGGTGTTCACCCCGGACGGGCCGACCCGGGCCGGCGACCCGCTGCTGCTCTACTTCACCTCCGGCACCACGGCCCGGCCGAAGCTGGTCGAGCACACCCACGCCTCCTACCCGGTGGGGCACCTGTCCACCATGTACTGGATCGGGCTGCGCCCCGGCGACGTGCACCTGAACATCTCCTCGCCGGGCTGGGCGAAGCACGCCTGGAGCAACGTGTTCGCGCCGTGGAACGCCGGCGCCACGGTGTTCGTCTACAACTACTCGCGCTTCGACCCGGCGGGGCTGATGGCGGCCATGGACCGGTGCGGGGTGACCAGCTTCTGCGCGCCGCCGACGGTGTGGCGGATGCTGATCCAGGCCGACCTGACCCAGCTCGCGCGCCCGCCGCGCAGCGTGGTCGGCGCGGGGGAGCCGCTGAACCCCGAGGTGATCGAGCAGGTCGAGGCGGCCTGGGGGGTCACCGTCCGGGACGGGTACGGGCAGACCGAGACCACCGCGCAGATCGGCAACCCGCCCGGCGCGCCGGTGAAGCCCGGCTCGATGGGGCGCCCGCTGCCCGGCTACGTGGTGCGCCTCGTCGACCCGGTCACCGGGGAGGTGGGCGACGACGGGGAGGTCTGCCTGGACCTGGCGCACCGGCCCACCGCGCTCATGGTGGGCTACCACGGCGACGAGGAGCTGACCGCCACCGCCATGCGCGACGGCTGGTACCACACGGGGGACATCGCCTCCCGGGACGCCGACGGCTACCTCACCTATGTGGGACGCACCGACGACGTGTTCAAGGCGTCGGACTACCGGGTGTCGCCGTTCGAGCTGGAGAGCGTGCTGCTGGAGCACGAGGCGGTGGCGGAGGCGGCGGTGGTGCCGTCACCGGACCCGGTGCGGCTGGCCGTGCCGAAGGCGTACGTGGTGCTCGCGCCCGGCTGGGCGCCGGGGCCGGAGACCGCGGCGGCGCTCTTCGCGCACTCGCGCGACCGGCTGGCCCCGTACCTGCGGGTGCGGCGGTTGGAGTTCGCCGACCTGCCGAAGACCATCTCCGGCAAGATCCGCCGGACCGAGCTGCGCGCCGCCGAGCGCGACAAGCACGCCGCCGCCGGGGCGCGGCCGGCCGGCGAGTACCGCGAGGAGGACTTCCGGTGAGCCTGCCCTCCTACGCCAGCGGGACCTCCGACGCGCCGCTGCTCGGCGACACCATCGGCGCGAACCTGGCCCGCTCGGTCGAGACGTACCCGGACCGGGAGGCCCTGGTCGACTGCCCGAGCGGCCGGCGCTGGACGTACGCCGAACTCGGCCGCGCGGTGGGTGACCTGGCCCGCGGCCTGCTGGCGGCCGGGGTGGCCAAGGGCGACCGGGTCGGCATCTGGGCGCCGAACTGCGCGGAATGGGTCCTCGTGCAGTACGCCACCGCCACGATCGGCGCGATCATGGTGAACATCAACCCGGCCTACCGGCGGCACGAGCTGGAGTACGTGCTGAACCAGTCGGGGGTGAGCCTGCTGGTCTCCTCGCCCGGTTACCGCAGCAGCGACTACCGGGGCATGGTCGCCGAGGTTCGCGACGCCTGCCCGGCGCTGGGCGCGGTGGTCTGGCTCGGCGAGTCGAGCTGGGACGACCTGATAGCCGGCGGGGCGTCGGTGCCGGCCGAGCGGCTGGTTGCGCGGGCGGCGGAGCTGAGCTGCGACGACCCGATCAACATCCAGTACACCTCGGGGACCACGGGGTCCCGAAGGGCGCGACGCTGTCGCACCACAACATCCTCAACAACGGCTACTTCGTGGGCGAGCTGGTCCGGTACACCGAGCGGGACCGGATCTGCCTGCCGGTGCCGTTCTACCACTGCTTCGGCATGGTGATGGGCAACCTGGCGGCCACCAGCCACGGCGCCTGCGTGATCATCCCGGCGCCGACCTTCGACCCGGCCGCGACGCTGCGCGCGGTCGCCGCCGAGCGGGCCACCTCGCTGTACGGGGTGCCGACCATGTTCATCGCCGAGCTGGCCCTGCCGGACTTCGCCGCCTACGACCTGTCCAGCCTGCGTACCGGAATCATGGCCGGCTCGCCGTGCCCGGTGGAGGTGATGAAGCGGGTCATCGACGGGATGCACATGGCCGAGGTGGCGATCTGCTACGGCATGACCGAGACCTCGCCGGTGTCCACCCAGACCCGGCACGACGACGACCTGGACCGGCGGACCGCCACGGTGGGGCGGGTGCTGCCGCACGTCGAGGTGAAGGTGGTCGACCCGGCGACCGGGGTGACGGTGCCCCGGGGCGAGCCGGGGGAGCTGTGCACCCGGGGTTACTCGGTGATGCTCGGCTACTGGGACGAGCCGGAGCGCACCGCCGAGGCGATCGACCCGGCGCGCTGGATGCACACCGGCGACCTGGCGGTGATGCGCGAGGACGGCTACCTGACCATCGTCGGCCGGATCAAGGACATGATCATCCGGGGTGGGGAGAACGTCTACCCGCGCGAGATCGAGGAGTTCCTCTACCGGCACCCGAAGATCTCCGACGTGCAGGTGGTCGGCGTCCCCGACGAGCGCTACGGCGAGGAGATCCTGGCCTGCGTGATCCTGCGCGACGGGCACGACACGCTCACCGTCGAGGAGGTCGCCGAGTTCTGCCGGGACCGGCTGGCGCACTACAAGATCCCGCGGCACGTACGGGTGATGGACGTTTTTCCGATGACGGTCAGCGGCAAGGTACGCAAGGTCGAGCTGCGCCACGCCGGTCCCGCCTGACCGTCACTCCCCGGTGTCCGGGCTCGGGGAACGGCACGCGCATGCCGGGCAGTATGCCCGCCGGCGCCGACCAGCCTCATGGGCGACCCGTCGGGTCGCCCCCGAGTCGCGCGGCCACCCGCCCGTGCAGCGCCGCCAGCGCCGGGCTGACGGTCGCGGTCAGCGGCGTCGGATCGGCCAGCCGGCGGGCCGGCTCGGGCAGCCAGGCGAGCTCGGCGTCGAAGCGGCCACGGGCGGCGCGAACCGCCTCGGCGGGGTCGGCGGGGTCGAGCCGGCGGCCACCGCGCATGACCGGCACCAGCAGCGGCTCCCGGCCACCCGGTGGGGGCTCGTCGCGCAACCCCACCACATCCCCCGCCGCGCCGGTGGGATCACGGAAGACCTGCTTGGCAGCGGGCAGCGTGGCTTTGCCCGGGGACAGCTTCAGCACCGGCCGGTCGCCGTAGGCGACCAGCTTGTAGGCGCTGTCCAGCGACGGCGCGTCGTACGAGACGCCCATTTTGGTGCCCACGCCGTACCCGTCGATCGGCGCACCCTGCGCCACGAGCCCCGCGATGACGTTCTCGTCGAGGCTGCCGCTGGCGATGATCGTGGCCTGCCGCAGCCCGGCGTCGTCCAGGATCGCCCGGGCCTGCCGGGCCAGCGCCCCGAGGTCGCCGGAGTCGAGCCGTACGCCGAGCGGGCCGGTCAGCCCGAGTTCGGTGACGACGTCGACGGCGGCCCGGACTCCCGCCGGCGTGTCGTAGGTGTCGACCAGGAAGATCGGGTTCGTGGGGAAGTCGGCGGCGAACGCACGGAACGCCGCCCGCTCGTCCGGGAACGCCTCCACGTACGAGTGGGCCATCGTCCCGGACGGGGCGATCCCGTACCGCATGGCGGCCTCGACGTCGCTGGTCGCGGCGAAGCCGGCGATGGCCGACGCCCGTGCCACCCCGGCGCCGGCCTCGATGCCGTGGGTACGGCGGAACGCGAAGTCGATCAGCTGCGCGCCGGCGGCGGCGAGCCGGCAGCGGGCCGCCTTGGTGGCCACCGTGGTGTGGAACGTGATCAGGTTCAGCACGCCCGTCTCCACCAGCTGCGCCTCCGCGATGGGCGCGGTGACCTCCAGCAGCGGCTCGTCGGCGAAGACCACGCGACCCTCCGGCACGGCCCACACGTCCCCGGTGAACCGCAGCCCGGCCAGCGCCGTCAGGGCCGGCTGGTCGAACCCGACGACGTCGCGTAGGTAGCCCAGCTCGGCGTCGTCGAGGGCGAAGCTCTCCAGGAAGGTCAGCGCCTCGGCCAGTCCGGCGGCGACCAGGAAGCCGCGCCGGTGCGGCAGCCGGCGGACGAAGAGGCTGAACGTGGCGTGCTCCGTCATGTCCCGGCGCAGGTAGCTGGCCGCCATCCGCAGCTCGTACAGGTCGGTACGCAGTCCCGTCATGCCGTCACCTCCACCACGTCACCACTGTGATCCGTCCGGGTGCGAGGCGTACGGGAAACGGGAGATCCGCCCCCGACCGGCGCCCAGGGGTCAGCGGGGGCCGGCGGCCCGCCAGAACTGGCGCGGCGCGTACCCCTCCCGGCGCAGCCAGTGTTCGGTGTAGACGATCCGCTCCGCCGGCACCACCACGAGCGGCCCGGTCGGCGGCTCGTCCAGCGACCGGGACCGCTCCACGTGGTCGGACTGCCACCGGTACGCGGGCCAGTGGTGCGCGAACTCCGGATCGTGGGCGGTGGGCGCGGGCCCGGCGAGCCAGGGGCTCGTGACGGGCATGGGTGATCTTCCCACGGGCCGGCCGCTTGACCGCACGGCGGCCGGCCGGGAAACCCGGTCGGCGCGGCGTCCGATCCCTGGTAGGTTGCCTCGCCGTGACGGGGACGACGGGGGATCGGCTCGACGGGCGTTTCGCCCGGCTCTGGACCGCGAGCACCATGTCGGCGCTGGGCAGCGGCATGGCCACGGTGGCCGCCCCGCTCTACGTC
Source organism: Micromonospora sp. MH33 (assembly GCF_003013775.1). Classification (NCBI taxonomy): domain Bacteria; kingdom Bacillati; phylum Actinomycetota; class Actinomycetes; order Micromonosporales; family Micromonosporaceae; genus Micromonospora; species Micromonospora sp. MH33. The sequence goes on along the minus strand of NZ_MUYZ01000158.1, from coordinate 7,628 downwards.
GCCTCGCAGACCGACGATCCGCTGACCGTCTCGGCCGGCGCCGCGGTGGCCTGGCTGCCCTGGCTGCTGTTCGCGTTGCCCGGTGGGGTGCTGGTGGACCGGGTGGACCGGCGCCGGCTGATGGTGGTCATCGACTGGCTGCGGGTGGCCGTGCTGGCCGTGCTGGCCGCCGCGATGGTCACCGACCGGGCCGGGGTGCCGCTGCTCTACGCGGTGCTGTTCGTGGTCAACACCGGTGAGGTGGTGTTCCGCACCGCCGCCCAGGCGGTCGTGCCCGCGGTGGTGCCCCGGTCCCGCCTGGAACGGGCCAACGGCTGGCTCGGCGGCGGCACCCAGATCATGCAGAACATGGTCGCCGGACCGTTCGGCGGCTTCCTCTTCGTGGTGGCCGCGGTCATCCCGTTCGCCGTCAACGCCGGCACGTACGCGCTCAGCGCCGTCCTCGTCGGCCTGCTCGCCGGGTCGTACCGGGGCTCGCCCGGGGCGGGCGGGCGCCGTTCGGTGCGCGCGGAGGTCGCCGAGGGGTTCCGCTGGCTGCTGTCCCAGCGGCTGCTGCGCACCATGGCCCTGCTCATCGGGCTGCTCAACGTCACCCTGACCGCCGCCCTCGCGGTGCTGGTGCTGCTCGCCACCGACCGGCTCGGCCTCGGCTCGGTCGGCTACGGCGCGCTGTTCACCTGCATGGCCGTGGGCGGGCTGCTCGGCTCGGCGGTCGGCGACCGGCTGGTCGCCACCATCACCGCGACCTGGACCGTCCGGGTCGGCCTGCTCATCGAGGCCCGCCTGCACCTGGCCCTGGCCGCCTCGCGCAGCGCCGTGGTGGTCGGGCTGGCGCTGTTCGCCTTCGGGGTGCACGGCGCGCTGTGGAACATGGTCGCCAACTCGCTGCGCCAGCGGCTCACCCCGCCCGCGCTGATGGGCCGGGTGGGCAGCACCACGCTGTTCATCGCCGCGGGCGGCAACTGCGTCGGCGCGCTGCTCGGCGGCCTGCTCGCCGACCGGTACGGGATCACCGCACCCTACTGGGTGGGGTTCGTGGTGGCGGTCGCGGTGATCGCCGCGACCTGGCGGGTGTTCGACCGGGCCACCGTGGCCGCCGCGTACGCCGACCCGGCCCCGGACGGCCGGGAGACCCCGGCGACCGTCGCCTGAGCGGGGCCCGGGCTCAGGGCCGCGGCGGCACCGGCAGGGTGACACCCCGCACCGCCGCCTGGTGCGCCAGTTCGATCAGCTCGACCACCCCGACCGAGTCCGTCGGGTCCACCGGCAGCGGCGCGCCGTCCCGCAGCGCGGCCGCCAGCTGGGCGTAGAAGTCCTGGTAGCGGCCCGCCTCGGTGGGCACCGCCCGCAGCTCGCCGTCGGCGCCGAGCCGGCCGTACCGGTCGGGGTCGACCTCGCCCCAGCCCGGCGTGCCCGGCCGTCCGCCGTCGCGCAGCGCCGCCTCCTGCGGGTCCAGCCCGTACGCGGTGTAGGCGGCCCGGTCGCCGAGCACCCGGAAGCGCGGGCCGAGCTGCGCGGTGACCGCGCTCATCCACAGGTGGGAGCGGACCCCGCCGGTGTGGGTGAGCGCCACGAACGCGTCGTCGTCGACCTCGGCGCCCGGCCGCCGCCGGTCCACCTCGGCGTAGACCCGCTGCACCGGGCCGAACAGCCGCACCGCCTGGTCGACCAGGTGGGCGCCGAGGTCGAACAGGGCGCCGCCGGCCTCGCCGGGCGCGGCGCTCTCCCGCCAGCCCGGCTTGATCGCCGGCCGCCACCGCTCGAACCGGGACTCGAAGCGGGTCACCCGGCCCAGCTCGCCGGCCTCGACCAGCCGGCGCACGGTCAGGAAGTCCCCGTCCCAGCGGCGGTTCTGGAACACCGTGAGCGGCACCCCGGCCGCGGCCGCCTCGGCGACCAGCGCCCGGCCCTCCGCGGCGGTCGGGGCGAGGGGCTTGTCCACCACCACCGGCAGCCCGGCCGCCACCGCGGCCCGGGTCATGGGCACGTGCTGCCGGTTCGGCGTGGCCACCACGACCAGGTCGAGGGTGTCCGCGGCCTGCCAGAGCTGGTCGGCGTCGTCGAGGATCCGGGCGTCCGGATGCTCGGTGTGGACCTGCGCGCGGCGCTCCGGGTCCCGGGTGACCACCGCGTCCAGCCGGAGGCCGGGCGTGGCGGCGACCAGCGGGGCGTGGAACACCCGCCCCGCGATGCCGTACCCCAGCAACCCCACCCGCAGCGGCGCCCGCCCCATGTCCGTCCCCCCGTCGTCGGTGATCCACCTGCGAATCTACGCGGCGCGCCCCGGGCGGGACGGCGGGTCCCGGGCGGCGGCGGTCTCCGGCGTGTGGCAGCGTGGGCGGGTGCACGCAACGCCGGTCGAGGCCGACCTCGCGCTGGTGGGCGGCGGCGGGGCCGCCTCCCTGGTCCTGGCCGCCCTGGACCGGCACGACCTGACCGGCCTGCGGGTCGCCGTGGTCGACCCGGTGCACAAGCGCGGCCAGGACCGCACCTGGGCGTTCTGGGGCGCCCCGGGCGGCGACCTCGACCCGCTGCTGAGCGCGAGCTGGTCGGAGGTCGACGTGGTCACGCCCGCCGGCCGCCGCGTCCTGCCGCTCACCCCGCTGCGGTACGCCATGCTCCGCTCCGGCCCGGTCTACGACCGGGCTGCCGCGGCCGAACGGCGGCTGGGCACGGTGCGGATCGGCGCGCCGGCCGGCGCGCTGGCCGACGACGGCGACCGGGTGACCGTGCACGACCCCGAGGGGCGGCCGCTGGTCCGGGCCGGCTGGGCGCTGGACTCCCGGCCCCGCCCGCCGGCCCGGCCCGGGCGGACCAGCTGGTTGCAGCACTTCCGCGGCTGGTGGCTGGCGGCCGACCGGCCCACCTTCGACCCGGGCCGGGCCGTGCTGATGGACTTCCGCACCCCGCAGCCCGTCCGGGGCGTCTCCTTCGGCTACGTGCTGCCGGTCGACGCCCGGTACGCCCTGGTCGAGTACACCGAGTTCGGTCCCGCCGTGCTCACTGACGCCGGCTACGACGCGGCGCTGCGCGGGTACGCCGGCCTGCTCGGCGTGGACCTGGCCGGGCTGCGGGTGCGCGAGATGGAGAACGGGGTGATCCCGATGACCGACGGCCCGTTCGTCCCCCGGCCCTCGCCGCGGGTGGTCCGGCTCGGCACCGCCGGCGGCGCCACCCGCCCGTCCACCGGGTTCACCTTCTCCGCGATGCTCCGCCAGGCCGAGCAGGTGGCCGGGGCCCTCGCGGCGGGCCGGCCGCCGGCGCCGGCGCCCGCGTACCCCCGGCGTCACCGGTGGATGGACGCGGTGGCGCTGCGCGCCCTGGACCGGGGGCACGTCGGCGGGGTGGAGTTCTTCGAGCGGCTCTTCGACCGCAACCCGCCGGAGCGGGTGCTGCGCTTCCTCGACGGCGCCACCTCACCGTCCGAGGACCTGGCGGTGATGCGGTCCAGCCCGCTGCTGCCGATGACCGGCGCGGTGCTCGGCGACGCCGTCGACCGGCTGCGCGGCCGGCTGTGCCGCGACCCGGCCCCCGCCCCCGTGCCGGAGGCCGGGCCGCGGGCCGCCGGTCAGGCCGGCTCGTAGCCGGCGTGGATCCGGGTCCTCGTCGGGACGTCCGGGGGCCGGCATCACGCCGTCCAGGCCGACATCCTCGGTGACGATGATCTTCCGCATGCCGCTCCCTCGGGGCGGGCCGGCCCGCTGCCGGCCCTCCACCCCGGACACGAACGGCGACCGCCGCTTCCGACAGCGGTCAGCGGCCGAGTTCCGCGGCCACCCGGTCGCGGACCAGCACCCGCAGCCGCTCCATCGGGTCGCCGTCGCCGGCGCCGAGCCGGTTGCGCACCGCCGCCACGGTCAACCCCAGCCCGGGGTACGCGAACGCCAGGCTGCCGCCGCTGCCGGCGGTGCCGAACGAACCGTCCACGTCGACCGCGTAGCCGAGGCCGAAGGTCGTCTCCTGCCCGAACACCCACTCCTGGGCACGGACCGCCGCCGCGGAGACCTCCCGGAGCCGTTCCGGTGAGATCAGCCGCACCCCGTCGACGGGGCCGAGCAGCGCCGCGTACATCCGGGCGACCGCGCGGGCCGACATCGTGCCGACCGCCGGCACGTCGGCGCGCAGCACCTCGGGCCGGCTGCCGGTCGTGGCGTCCGGGCGGACGTGCGGCGGGGCCACCGCGTCGAAGTTCGGCAGGTTCGCGCTCGCGTACGTCATCAGGGCGGACAGGCCGGCGTCCTCCAGCCGGGCCAGCCGGGGCAGGTCGGCCTCCGGCACGCCGAGGAACAGCTCGCGGGCCACCCCGAGCGGCCCGGCCACCTCCTCGGCCAGCACCTGCGACACCGGTTTCCCGGTGACCCGCCGGACCACCTCGCCGACCAGCCAGCCCCACGTCCACGCGTGGTACGCCAGCCGCTCGCCGGGCGCCCACCGCGGCTCGGCGTCGGCGAGCAGCCCGCACATCCGGTCCCAGTCGGCGAAGTCCGCCGGGGTGACGTCGGCGGGCAGGGCGGGCAGCCCGGCCGTGTGGGTGAGGGCGTGCCGCAGCGTGATGCCGTCCTTGCCGTGCCGGGCGAACTCCGGCCACACCTCGGCGATGCGCAGGTCGTAGTCGAGCCGCCCCCGCTCGGCCAGCGTGTGCACCACGGTGGCGGTGAGCCCCTTGCCGGTGGAGACGGCGTGCACCGGGGTGTCGGCGGTCAGCGGCCGGCCGGTGGTGCTGTCGGCCAGGCCGGCCTGCTCCTCGACGATCGGCGTCCCGTCCAGGTACGCGGCCACCTGCACGCCGGCCTCCCGGCCGGAGGTGACCAGCTCGTCGATCGCCGCGCGCACGTCGGCCCGCAGGCCGTCCCACCGTCCGTCCATGATCGGTGACCCTGCCAGACCGTCCCGGCGGTGTCGTGCGGATTTCCGTCGCCGGGTAGGTTGCCGGCATGGCGGAGGCGGTGACCGGCGGGGTCGTGGAGATCTGGACCGACGGGGCGTGCAGCGGCAATCCCGGCCCCGGCGGCTGGGGCGTGCTGCTGCGCTGGGGCGGGCACGAGCGCGAGCTGTGCGGCGGCGAGGCGACCCCGACCACGAACAACCGGATGGAGCTGACCGCCGCGATCCGGGCGCTGGAGAGCCTGACCCGCCCGGTCACCGTGCGGCTGCACACCGACAGCACGTACGTGCGCAACGGCATCACCGGCTGGCTGGCCTCCTGGAAGCGCAACGGCTGGCTGACCGCGGCGAAGCAGCCGGTGAAGAACGCCGACCTGTGGCAGCGGCTGGAGGCGGCCTGCGCCCGGCACGAGGTGACCTGGCTCTGGGTGAAGGGCCACAACGGACACCCGGAGAACGAGCGGGCCGACGCGCTGGCCAACCGGGGGATGGCCGAGGCACGGGCGGCGGCGCCGGCCGCTCGCTGAGCCCGGAGCGGTTGTGCCGGACCCGATCGATGGGTAACGTAGCGGATCGATACCGTCACGGACAGTCGCCCTCCCGGAGGTGTCCGCGTGACCGTTGCCCCCCTCACCGACCTGCCGCTCTGGCCCCCGACCAACCTCGACCGTGACCCGCTCGTCCCGCTCGACGCGGGGGAGCGGCGGCGGTTCGCCGGCCCGGTCACCCGGGTCCGGCTCCCCACCGACGCGACGGCCTGGCTGGTCACCCGGCACGCCGACGTCAAGCAGCTGCTGCGCCACCCCGGCTTCAGCGCCGACCTGACCCGGCCGGGCTTCCCGCTGCTGCGCCGGATCCCGCCCGGCGCGTTCGGCGACCGCCGGGGCGGGTTCATCCGGATGGACGGCGCCGAGCACGCCCGGCTGCGCCGGATGCTCACCGCCGAGTTCATGATCAGGAACGTGCGGCGGATCGAGCCGCTGATCCGGCAGACCGTCGACCGGACGCTGGACGAGTTGCACGCCGCCGACCCGCCCGCCGACCTGGTCACGCACGTCGCCCTGCCGGTGCCGTCGATGGTGATCTGTCACCTGCTCGGCGTCCCGTACGCCGACCACGACTTCTTCCAGGAGCGCAGCCGGACGCTGATCGACCGCGACGCCCCGCCGGAACGGGTCCAGCGGCACGTGCGGGAACTGCGCGACTACCTGCACCGGCTGGTCGAGGCGAAGGTGGCCACCGGGGAACGCGCCGACGACCTGCTCAGCCGGCTGGCCCGGGATCGGGTGGACACCGGGGAGCTGGCGGTCGACGAGCTGGTCGGCATGGCCGTGCTGCTGCTCATCGCGGGCCACGAGACCACCGCCAACATGATCGGGCTGAGCACCCTGCTGCTGCTCCGGCACCCCGCCCGGTACGCCGCGCTGCGCGACGACCCGGGGCACGCCGACGGCCTGGTCGACGAACTGCTGCGCTATCTCAGCATCGTGCGTACGGGGCTGCCCCGCCTGGCCACCGAGGACGTCGAGATCGGCGGGCGGCTGATCCGGGCCGGCGAGGGGGCCATCGCGGTGCTCTCCCTGGCCAACCGGGATCGGACGACCTTCGACCGGCCGGACGAGTTCGACCCGTACCGGGCGGCGCAGCAGCACGTGGCGTTCGGCTTCGGGGTGCACCAGTGCATCGGCCAGCCCCTCGCCCGCGCGGAGCTGCGGATCGTCCTCGTGGAGCTGGCCCGCCGGTTCCCCCGGCTTCAGCCGGCCACCACGGCGGGGCGGCTGCCGACCCGGGACAGCTCGGTCGTCTACGGCCTCGACGCGCTGCCGGTGACCTGGTGAGCGCGGCGGTGCGGGTGGGCGTGGACCGGGACCGCTGCTGCGGGGCGGGCAACTGCGTGGTGACCGCGCCGGAGGTCTTCGACCAGGACGACGAGGACGGTCTCGTGCTGCTGCGCCGGGCCGAGCCGCCGGCCGACACCGTCGACCGGGTGCGGCTCGCCGTGGAGCTCTGCCCGGCCGGGGCGATCAGCGTCGCGCCGGCCGGCGCCGGAGCACTCCTCGACGGCCGGGTCCCCGCTGCCGGAGACCCCGCGACGCCGTGACCCCGGGGCCGCTCACCGCTCCGGGCGGCCCTCCTCGATCTCCTCCGGCTCGTTCGCCGGGTCCGTGGTGCCGGAGACCTCGGCAACGTCGTAGCCGGCCCGGCTGACCTCCCGGGCGGAGCGGCGCTCCTCGGCCGGCAGGTCGGCGAAGTCGTCGCCGGTGTCGTCGGTGCTGTGCAGGGACTGGCCCGGCGGGCGCAGCGACGCCTCGTACGCGGTCGCGCCGTCGGGCTCGTCGGTGGTGGCGCGGCCGAAGGACTCTTCACTCGTCATGTCGCACTCCTGCCCGTCCCGTCCGAAGGCAAACGCTCAGCGGGCCGCGTCCGGGTGCGTCGGCATCGAGGAGCCGCCGGAACTGCTGCCCGAGGACCCGCCGGCCACGCCGGAACCGTCGTCCTCGGTCACCTCGTCCGGTTTCGGCGCACCCGGCTCCGGTGCCGGCACGTCGGTGTCCGCCTCCACCTGGACCAGGCGGGCCTGGCCGGCCTCGTCCTCAGCGTGCGCCGGATCGACCGGCTGCCTGCCCTGCCGTGTCTCGTATTTCACCGGTCCGCCTCCGTCCGTCGCCACGGTGACGCCGCCTACCCGGCCCGTACGCGGCGAAACGCGGGCCGAGGGGGTGGCCGGTCAGCGGCGGCGGCCC
>NZ_MUYZ01000157.1:0-15264 GCF_003013775.1 Micromonospora sp. MH33 | reverse complement strand
GGCCGGGCGGCCGAGCAGGCCGCACAGGTGCAGGCCGGTGAGGAGGGCCAGGCCGGCGGCGACGGCGGCGAGCGTGGCGCTCGCCGTCACGGTGGAGTGCAGGCCGGCCAGGGCGGCGAGCCAGGCGGCCACGGCCAGCCCGGCCAGTCTCAGGTCGGGCACGTCGCCGGCCGTCGCGCCGCCGCCTCCGGCCTCCGGTCCGCCTGGACTGCCGAGGTCCCGCGCCGGTCTGGAGATGTGCCGGCCGCTCACACCGTCACCAGGTCCTTGAGCTGCTCGTACCGGGCATCGCCGATGCCGTCGACCTGGCGCAGGTCCGAGACCGAGCGGAACCCGCCGTGCTGGTCGCGATGGTCGAGGATCCGCTGGGCGAGCACCGGACCCACGCCGGGCAACGCGTCGAGCTGGGCCAGGGTGGCGGTGTTCAGGTTCACCGGGCCGCTTCCCGGCGCCACGCCGCCGGCCGCGGGTCCGCCGCCTCCGGACGCCGGCCCGGGCGCGGCCTGGCCCGGTGGGGCGGTGACGCCGACCAGGATCAGCTCGCCGTCGGTGACCTTGCGGGCCGGGTTGAGCAGGGCGACGTCGACGCCGGGCAGCGCGCCGCCGGCCGCCTCGATGGCGTCGGCCACCCGCGCGCCGGCCGGGAGGCGGACGAGGCCGGGGCGGCGGACCTTGCCGGCCAGCGCGACCACCACCAGGCCGGCGGAGGCGGTGGGTGCGGGCGCGGAGGTGTCCGGTGTGCCGACCGCGGCGACCGGACGGACCGGCTCTGCCTGTGGCCGGGAGCGCCAGGCCCAGACTCCGGCGACCAGGACCACCACGGCGGCCACGACCGCGAGGGCCCGGACACCCCGCCGACCGGGGTCGAAGGCGCCCGGGCCGGGCAGCCGGGACGTCAGGGAAGGCCGCCGGCCATCGGCCTCGTCGGCCGCGACCGGCGGGACCTCGTCACCGGGGCCTGACCGTAGCTGACCGATGTCGACCGGGCTCGCCGCCGGCCACCGCTCGCCGGCTTCGGGGTCCGGCTCAAACCCATCAGACTCGGGCGGGAGGCGGGATGCACGCTCGGGAACCGATCCCCGGACCGCTCCGAGTGGCTGAGGATCAGCGGAGGAGGAAGTTCGCCCGGGCCACGGCGGGTCAGGCTCGACGTCCGGACCGGGCCGGAAGCCCGCTGCCGGCATGGCGGCACCGCGGGGCGGGGCGAGACCGTCCACCGGCTCGAACAGCCGGGACAGCCGCCGCCGTACCGTCGTCTCCTCGTCTTCTGACACGGCTGGAAGCTACGGCGGTACCCGGCAGCCGGGCCCGGCACCAGCGCTCGCCTGTGGACGACGAGCTGCCCTGTGGACGAACCGCCTGATCATTCCGGACTGTGCTAGCGGGCCGGAGACAGCTCCCGGTCGCAGCGGCGGGCAACACCGGTAACTGGTGGGAGGAGACGTTGACGATCGCACCGCCGGTGCCGGCGGCCAGGAACCGGCGTACGGCGGTGCCGGCGCCGACCACGGCGGGGCGCAGGTTGGCGGCGATCAGGTCGAACACCTCCCCCGCCGGCGCGCGGTGCAGGGTGGCGTCCCGGAACACGGCGGCGTTGTTGACCCAGCCGGCCAGCGGGGCCGCCGCCTCGGCGACGTCGGCGGCCCGCCCGGTGACCTCCTCGTCGGCGGCGTCGCCGGCCACGGGGCGGAGCCGGTCGGCGGCCGGGTGCGCGGCCAACCAGTCCAGCGCGGCCTCGTCCCGCTCGATGACGACCACGGTGCCACCGTCGGCCACCAGCCGCTCGACGACGGCCCGCCCGACCCCCCGGCCGCCGCCGGTGACCACGTAGGACCCGACGCTCATCCGGCCACGGCTCCGTCGATCTTGGCGAGTTGTCGTTCGCCAGGAACGGAAACTCGCCAAGATCGGAAAACCCTGGCGGCGAACACCGTCATGGGCGCCGGTGAACGACCACGCAGGCCAGGCCCGGCCCCGCGTGCGCGGCGACCACCGCTCCCGCCTCGGTGACGTACGTGTCGTGCAGCCGGTCGCCCAGCCGCTCGGTCAGCGCGGCCAGCAGCTGTTCGGCGCGTTGGGGCGCGGCGAGGTGGTGCACGGCGAGGTCGACCTCGGCGTCGCCGGCCGCCTCGACCGCCAGGTCGACCAGGCGCGCGACGCCCCGGCTGGCGGTGCGGACCTTGTCCCGCACCACGATCGCGCCGTCCGGCATGTGCATGATCGGCTTGACCGAGAGGGCGGTGCCGAGCAGCGCCTCGGCCGCGTTGATCCGGCCGCCCCGGCGCAGGAACTCCAGGGTGTCGACGTAGAAGAAGATGGTGGTCCGGTCGACGGCGTCGAGCGCCGCCTGGCGTACCCCGGACAGGTCCGCGCCCCCGGCGGCGGCCGCGGCGGCGGCGAGCACCGGGAAACCCAGGCCCATGCCGGTGGAGCGGCTGTCGACCACGGTGACCAGGTCGTCGCCGACCTCGGCGGCGGCCAACCGGGCCGCCTCCACGGTGCCGGAGAGTTCGGCGGAGAGATGCACTGAGACGACCCCGTCGGCGCCGCCGGCGAGCAGCTGCCGGTAGACCTGCGCGAACTGTTCCGGGGCCGGTCGGGAGGTGCTCACCGTGACCCGCCGGCCGCTCAGTACGCGGGTGGCGTCCTCCGGGAAGGTCTCGACGCCTTCCAGCCCTTCGGCGCCGTTGAGCACGACGGTCAGTGGGACGACGGTGAGCCGGTGTGCGCGGACCAGCGCGGGTGGCAGGTAGGCGGTGGAGTCGGTGACGACCGCGACGGGCATGCCCGGCACGCTAGCCGATGTCACGGCGGCGCGCCGGGGCCGAACGGCTCAGACCGCGTCGGTGAGCGCGGGCTGGGTGATCAGCCCGACGTTGTGCGCCCGCAGGTGCCAGCCCCGGACGTCGTCGTGCCGCAGCTCGGTCCAGTGGCAGTTGGCCAGCGACCCGACGCTGCGCAGCACCGCGTGGTCCCAGCCGAGCAGGTGGCCGACGCCCTGCCGGGCGCCGCCGCCGTGCGTCGTGACCACCACGGTGCCGCCGGCGGCCAGGTCGGCCGCCTCCTGGAACGCGGCGCCGAGCCGCTTGCCCAGGTCGTCGAGGCTCTCGATGCCCGCGCCGGGATCGGGGTCGCCGGCCCGCCAGCGGGCGTACTCGTCGGGGAAGCGCTCGGCGACCTCGGTGAGGGCGAGGCCCTGCCACTGGCCGAAGTGCCGTTCCCGCAGCCGGGCGTCGGTGCGGACCGGCAGCCCGGTCAGCGCGGCGAGCGCGGCGGCGGTGTCGGCGGCGCGACGCAGGTCACTGGCGACGACGGCGTCCGGGCGCAGCGCGGCCAGCACCGGCGCGGCGGTCCGGGCCTGCTCGCGGCCGAGGTCGTTGAGCGGCACGTCGGTCTGCCCCTGGACCCGGCCGGCGGCGTTCCAGTCGGTGTTGCCGTGCCGCCAGATGATCAGGCGGGTCATTCCGCGCTGGCGGTGCCGGCGGCCGAGTCGGCGAGGTCCCGGTCCACGAACGGGATCTGCGGGCAGTCCTTCCAGAGCCGGTCGAGGGCGTAGAACTCGCGCTCCTCGGTGTGCTGCACGTGGACCACGATGTCGACGTAGTCGAGCAGCACCCAGCGGCCGCCCCGCTCGCCCTCGCGGCGGATCGGCTTGGCCTTCTCCGGCAGCTCCAGCAGGCGCTCCTCGATGGCGTCGACGATGGCGAGCACCTGGCGCTCGTTCGGAGCGGCGGCCAGCAGGAACGCGTCGGTGATCGCGAGCTGGTCGCCCACGTCGATGATGACGATGTCCTGCGCCTTCTTGTCGGCCGCGGCCTGGGCGGCGGCCATCGCCAGCTCGTGCGCGCGTTCGGAAACTGTCACCGTTCTCCTTCGATCAACCGTGCGACCCTCCAAGCCTCTCACACCCGCCGGGGCGGCGACTTGTCAGTTCTGGTCGATTACGGGGACGAACGCTCACGTTCCGGGCGGAATCACCGCTGATACAGCCGCCGTTTGGCGATGTACTGCACCACACCGTCCGGTATCAGGTACCAGACCGGCTCACCCCGGGCCACCCGCGCCCGGCAGTCGGTCGAGGAGATCGCCATGGCCGGAACCTGCACCAGGCTGACCGAGTCGGCGGGCAGGTGCTTGTCGGAGAGTTCGAAGCCGGGCCGGGTCACCCCGATGAAGTGGGCCAGTTCGAGGACCTCGTCCAGGTCCTTCCAGGAGAGGATGCGCTCCAGGGCGTCCGCGCCGGTGATGAAGAAGAGCTGCACCTTCGGGCCGTACTCGGCCTGGAGGTCACGCAGGGTGTCGACCGTGTAGGTGGGGCCGCCCCGGTCGATGTCGACCCGGCTGACCTGGAAGCGGGGGTTGGAGGCGGTGGCGATCACTGTCATGAGGTAACGGTCCTCGGCCGAGCTGACCGGTTCGTCCGCCTTCTGCCAGGGCTGCCCGGTGGGCACGAAGACCACCTCGTCCAGGCCGAACCGGTCCGCCACCTCGCTGGCCGCCACCAGGTGCCCGTGGTGGATGGGGTCGAAGGTGCCGCCCATGATCCCGATCCGCCGGATGTCTTCCTCCACCCCGCGATCGTAGGCCGGTGCCCGGCGAGCGTCCGCCGGGGCCGCCGGGCCGTCCCACGGACCGTGCCGGGCAGGGGTACGCCCCACCCGGCGCGGTCGCCACGTCAGGCGCCCGCGGCGGCCACCGCAGTCCTGGCGATCAGGGCGCGGCGCAGGTCGTCGTCGAGGTCGACGACCCGCCGGCGCAGCCCCGGCGTGAGGTCGTCGCGGGCCAGCAGCGCCGCGGCCAGCTCCCGGGTGGGCTGGGCCACGGCGTAGCGGGGGAACGCCAGGGTGGCGACCCGGTCCGCCGTCCAGGCGGTACGCAGCCGCGCCGCCGCCGGCATGTCGGCGAAGTACCGCTCGACGTACCCGGCGGTCAGCTCGGCCTGCTCGGGCTGCCAGAAGCCCTCCGCGGTCGCCTCGACCAGGCGGTTGGAGAGATCGGTGTTGCTGGTCACGATCTCCCAGGCGGCCCGCTTGGCCTCGGGGTCGGGCAGCGCGGCCCGGCAGCTCGCGGCCCGCTCCGCCCCGGTGGCGCTGCGGTCGGCCGCCACCTCGGCGGCGATCTCCGGCTCGCCAGCCGCGCCGAGCACCACCAGCCGGTGCAGCAGCGCCCAGCGCAGGTCGGCGTCGACCGCCAGCCCCTCCGGCACGCCCTCACCGGCCAGCCAGCCGGCGAGCAGCCCGGTGTCGGTGGTGGCCTCGATCAGCCCGCGGGCGGCGGCGAGTTGCAGCGAGCCGCCGGCCGGGGCGCCGGCCAGCAGCGTGGCGCACGCCCCGGCGATGCGGAGCAGGGCCGCGTCCCGGGCCAGCGGGTCCAGGTAGCGGTCGACCAGGTTGCGACTGAGGCTGAGCACGTCCTCCGCGATGATCACCTCGGTCTCGGCCGGCAGCGCCGCCGCGATGAGGGAGACCAGCGAGGTCACCGGCCGCTCGCCGTCGGTGGCCGCGTCCAGGGCCTCGCCCCAGAGCAGCGCCCGGGCCAGCGGGTCGGCCAGCCCCGGGAGCACCATGGGCACCGCGTCCGCCGAGGCGGGGTCGAGCCGGATCTTGGCGAAGGTGAGGTCACCGGCGTTGGGCAGCAGCAGGCCGGTGGCCGGCTGCCCGATCAGCTCGGCCAGCACGGTGCGGCCCCGGTCGGCGGCCGGGTCGAGGTCGACCTCGAAGTGGTGGGCCGGGGCGTCGGGGGCGTGGCGGGCCACGCCGATGCGGTGCGGGCGCAGCACCGGGTACGCCGCCGGCGCGGTCTGCACCACCGCCGCCTCCGCCCACCGGCCGTCGGCGTCCACGGCGGTCTCCATCCGCAGCGTGTTGACCTGCGGGCGGCGCAGCCAGCGCTCGGCCCAGTCGGCCAGCTCCCGCCCGCTGGCGGCGCTCAGGCTCTCCAGCAGGTCGGCGAGGGTGGCGTTGCCGAACCGGTGCTTGGCGAAGTGCGCGTTCAGCCCGGCCAGGAAGGGCTCGTCGCCGACCCAGGCGACCAGCTGGCGCAGCACGCTGGCGCCCTTGGCGTAGGAGATGCCGTCGAAGTTGAGCAGCGCCTGGGCCGCGTCGGCGACCTCCTCGGGGGCCACCGGGTGGGTGGAGGGGCGCTGGTCGGCCGCGTAGCCCCAGGCCTTGCGGCGCATGGCGAAGGTGGTCCACGCCTGGGTGAAACGGGTGGCCTCGGCGGTGACCCGGGTGCCCAGGTATTCCGCGAAGGACTCGTTCAGCCAGAGGTCGTCCCACCAGCGCATGGTGACCAGGTCGCCGAACCACATGTGCGCCATCTCGTGCGCGATGGTGGTGGCCCGCAGCTCCCGCTGGGTGTCGGTGACCGCGGAGCGGAACACGTAGTCGTCGCGCAGGGTCACCAGGCCCGGGTTCTCCATGGCGCCGGCGTTGAACTCTGGGCAGAACGCCTGGTCGTACTTGCCGAACGGGTAGCGCTCGGCGAAGAGCTGGTGGAACCGGTCGAGGCACTGCTTGGTGACGGTGAAGATCTCCTCGGCGTCGGCGTCCAGGTGCGCGGCGAGGGACTTCCGGCAGTAGACGGCGAGCGGGATGCCGTCGTGCTCGTCCTCCCGGACGTGCCAGGGGCCGGCGATCAGCGTGACGAAGTAGGTGGCCAGCGGCGCGGTGGGCGCGAACTCCCAGCGCCTCGGCGCCGGCCGGTCGGCGAGCTGGCCGTTGGCGGCGACCGTCCACTCCGGCGGGGCGGTGACCGCGAGGGTCACCGGGGCCTTGAGGTCGGGCTGGTCGAACGCCGCGAAGATGCGCTGCACGTCGTCGAGGAAGGACATGGCGTAGAGGTAGGTCTCGCCGTCGGCCGGGTCCACGAAGCGGTGCACCCCCTCGCCGGTGTTGGAGTAGGCCATCTCGGCGCTGACGGTCAGCGTGTTGGTCGCGGCCAGCCCGGTCAGCGGCAGGCGATTGTCCTCCAGCAGCGCCGGGTCGAGGTCCCGGTCGTTGAGGCGTACCCCGAGGAGTCGGTGGGGTTTGACCTCGGCGAAGGTCTCGGCGCCGGGGGTCGCCCGGAACCGGATGGTGACGGTGGAGCGGAACCGCTCCGCGTCGCCGGTCAGGTCGAGGTCCACCTGGTAGGACTCGACGGTAATCAACGCGCCACGCGCGGTCGCCTCTACACGGCTCAGGCTCGGCATCCGCTTATCCTGCCCGATGGGGTCCGAGTGGGCTCCCCCGTTACCCCTGGCTATGGAGGAACAACGATGGGTCAGCACCCCAAGGGCGACTTCGACCTGTCCCGGGCGGTCTGGCAGCGGGCCGAGGGCGACACGTCCGACAGTGCGGTCGAGGTGGCCTTCGTCGACGACCTGATCGGGATGCGCAACTCGGCCGAGCCGGACGGGCCCGTGCTGGTCTTCACCCAGGACGAGTGGGACGCCTTCGTGGCGGGCGCCCAGGACGGCGAGTTCGACCTGAGCTGAGCCCGGGCGCTCAGTCACCGTCGCCCCAGCCGAGCCCGCCGGGGCCGGGCGCGTGGTGGAAGCCCGGGTGGTCGGCCACGTCCGCGCAGCGCTCGCCGTCGGGGCCGACCGCCCCGCAGAAGAGCCGCTCCGCGCGGTGCCAGGCGTCGGCCGGGGAGAGCGCCGCCGCGCCGAGCGCCAGCTCCGGCCGGAGCAGGCCGAGCGCCTCGGCGTACGCGACGGCCAGCTCCCGCGCACTGGTGGGGTCGGCCGCCTCGAAGCCGAGGTGCACGGTGAAGTGCCGGGGCGGCCGGGCCCCGGCGCGCCGGGACGGCGCGATCAGCGGCTCCTCCCGGTCGCCGTGCCGCAGCCCGGTCACCGCCCGCCGGTGCCGCCGGTGTGCCGCTCTGTTGTCCCGCATCCGTCCTCCCCGTCGCCGATGGCCGCCCCGCCGGTGTCCTGCCGGCGCGGGCGGGACCGGCCGCCGCCGGCCTCGCCCCGAAAGCGAACCAGCTTTTCCGCGCCCTGGGAGGGGCCAGCTTCCGCGCTCTGCGCCGGCCCTCCCCGGCGCGCCGCCGCGACCGCCGGAACCGGGGGGCCGAGGCAGAGGATTTGCCCGCGCCGACCCGGGTAGGTAGCGCACCGACCGTGCAGGGGGCCGCCGAGCCGCGTCAGGAGCCGCCGATGAGCACCATCCCGAGCGACCGCAGCCCGGAGAGCACGCTGGCGTACCTCCGCGAGGGCTACCGGTTCGTCGGCGCGCGGTGCGACCGCCTCGGCAGCGACATCTTCCAGACCCGGCTGCTGCTGGAGCCGACCATCTGCCTGCGCGGTCGCCCGGCCGCCGAGCTGTTCTACGACAACGAGCGCTTCGTCCGGCGCGGCGCCATGCCGATGCGCGGGCAGCGCACCCTGACCGGGGTCGGCGGCGTCCAGGGCCTCGACGGCGCGGAGCACCGGGACCGCAAGGCGATGTTCATGTCGGTCATGACGCCGGTGGCGGTCCGCCACCTCGGGCAGCTCTTCGACGACGAGTGGCGGGCCCGCATCCCGGCCTGGGCCGAGTCGGGGCCGGTGGTGCTCTACGACGAGGTGGCCCGGATGCTGACCCGGGCGGTCTGGGCCTGGGCCGGGGTGCCCCTGGCCGACGCCGACGTGCCCCGTCGGACCGCCGAGATGCACGCGATGATCGAGGGGCCGGCCGCGGTCGGGCCCCGGCACTGGCGGGGCCTGCTCGGCCGCCGTCGCGCCGAACGGTGGGCCGGCGAGGTGATCGAGCGGGCACGCTCGGGTGCGCTGCCCGCGCCCGAGGGCAGCGCGCTGCGGGTGATCGCCGGGCACCGGGACGGGCAGGGCGGCCTGCTGCCCCGCCGGATCGCCGCGGTGGAACTGCTCAACGTGCTCCGCCCGACCGTCGCGGTGGGCCGCTTCGTGGTCTTCGCCGCGCTGGCGCTGCACGACCATCCGCACTGGCGGGACCGGGTGCGCGGCGACGACGCGGCCACCGAGAGCTTCGTGCAGGAGGTCCGCCGCTACTACCCGTTCTTCCCGGTCGCCGCGGCCCGGGTCCGGCGCCCGTTCCAGTGGCAGGGGTACGCCTTCCCGCAGGGCCGGCGGGTGCTGCTCGACCTCTACGGCACCAACCACCACCCGCGGCTCTGGCCGGAGCCGGAGCAGTTCCGGCCGGAGCGGTTCGACGGCTGGCGGGGTGACCCGTACCGGCTGGTGCCACAGGGCGGCGGCGACCACTTCACCGGCCACCGCTGTGCCGGCGAGTGGATCACCATCGAGCTGCTGAAACGGGCCGTCGGCAACCTGACCGGGTCGATGAGCTACCGGGTGCCGCCGCAGGACCTGGCGGTGGACCTGGCCAGGATGCCCGCTCTGCCGCCCAGCGGCCTGGTCGTCGACGGGGTACGCCGGACCGCGTGATCAGCGCACCACCGCGAACCGCAGGTCGGTGATCTGCCCCGAGTCGTCGCAGCCCCCACCGGGTGGGGCCGGCGCCAGTCTCACCCGGGGGTGTGACAGGCGGTCACCCGGCGACCACGAGCGCCTGCGGGGCGGCCTGCTTCATCCGGGTGCGGAGCCACTTGAGCTGGATCGCGGTCTCCTGCTCGCACGCCTTGACCACGCCGAGCAGTTCCTCGTCGCGGGCCCCGTACGCGGCCTGCCCGACCACGGTCCAGCAGATGTCGCACTCGGCGGCCATCAGGTAGAGGTCCTGGAGGTCGCGGAGCAGCCCGATCGGCCCGGTCCGGGTGCCGGAGAACAGCTCGGAGTGCAGCCGGTCCGGTTCGGCCGGGGCCTCCTCGGCGTACCGGCGGGCGAAGGGGGCCAGCTTCTCCGCGTGTCCGCGGCACTGGGTGGCCAGCTTCTCGCAGGTGTGGAAGACGTCCGGCTCTTCCCCGTGCGACTTCCCCACCTCGGTGAACGCGTCGCCGAGGCGCTCCTGGGCCTTGTGCAGCAGGCCGAGATAGTGGGCCAGGTTCATGTCACTCTCCCCTCGACGGCGCCTCGGCGGCCGGCCCGCCGACCGTGGCCGGGATCCCGGAGCCCTCCGGCGGGGCGGAACCGCCCACCGTCGGCGCGGGCGAGGGCCGGCCGCCCGAGTCGGCCTCCTTCACCACCCGCACCGCCGCCACCTTGAAGATCGGCTGCTTGGAGACCGGGTCCCAGGCGGTGACGGTCAGCTCGTTGGCCGCCCGGTCGTGCCGCCCCTCGCCCGGGGCGGCCCCGTCGGCCGCGTCCCAGTAGCCGTAGTGGAAGGGGAGGAAGACCACGCCGGGGCGTACCCCGCAGATGCGGGCCCGGGCGCGGACCACGCCGCGCGGCGACTCGATCCGCACCAGGTCCCCCTCGGCGACGCCGAGCGGTTCGGCGTCGGCCGGGTTGAGCTCCACCCACGATTCGGGGGCGGCGTGCACGAGCTGGGTGGCCCGGCCGGTCTTGGTCCGGGTGTGGAACTGGTAGACGGTCCGCCCGGTGGTGAGCAGCAGGGGGAAGTCCCCGCTCGGCACCTCCGGCGACGGCTGGTACGGCGCGGCGTGCAGGAACGCCCGCCCGCCGGGCTGCTTGGCGCGGTACTCCCCGGGCAGCAGCTCGGCCCCGGTGGCCAGGTCGTGGCCGTACGACTCGCAGTAGTCCGGGTCCGTGTTGAACACCCCGTCGGTGTAGAGCCGCTCGGTGCCGTCCGGGTGCTCCTCGGTACACGGCCACTGGACGCCACCGGTGCGCAGCTTGTCGTAGGTGATCGCGGTGTAGTCGCAGGGCCGGCCGCGCGAGCACTCCTTCCACGCCTCGAACACCTCCTCCGGTCCGGTCCAGGTGATCAGCGGGTTCCCGTCGGAGTCCCGGAAGTCCATCCGGCGCGCGTAGTCGAGGAAGATGTCCAGGTCGGGCCGCGCCTCGCCGGGCGGCTCGACCGCCTTGTCGGAGATGTGGACGGTCCGGTCGACGCTGGTGAAGGTGCCGGTCTTCTCGCCCCAGGTGGCGGCCGGCAGCACCACGTCGGCCAGCTCGGCGGTCTCGGTCAGGAAGAGGTCCTGCACCACCACGAACAGCTCCGGGTCGGCCAGGATCCGGCGGATCCGGGCCAGGTCGGGCAGGGAGACCGCCGGGTTGGTGGCCGAGATCCAGAGCAGCTTGATCGAGCCCTGCTCGGCGTACCGGAAGATCTGCATGGCGTGCGTCGGCGGCGCCCAGTGGGGGATCCGGTCGACCTCGACGTTCCACAGCCGGGCCAGCTCGGCGATGTGCTCCTCGTTGGCCCAGTTGCGCAGGCCGGGCAGGTCGCCGTCGGCGCCGCACTCGCGGTTGTTCTGCGCGGTGGGCTGCCCGTTCATCTGGTAGAGCCCGGCGCCGGGCCGCCCGAGCATGCCGCGGATCAGGTGCAGGTTGTTCACCTGGCAGGACGCCGCGGTGGCCTGGTTGGACTGGTAGAAGCCCTGGAGGACGGTGGAGAGCAGCCGCTCCGATCGCCCGAGCAGCTCGGCGGCGCGCTCGATGTCCGCGGCCCGCAGGTCGCAGATCTCGGCCACCTTGCCGACCGGGTAGTCCTCCACCACCTGGCACAGCTCCTCGAAGCCGAGCGTGTGGGCCTCGACGTACGCCTCGTCGTACCAGCCGCGGTGGATCACCTCCCGGAGCAGGCCGTTGAGCAGCGCCAGGTTGGTGCCGTTGCGCAGCGCCAGGTGCACGTCGGCCTCGCGGGCCACCGGGGTGGCGCGCGGGTCGACGGCGAGCATCGCCGGCGGGTTCGGCCCGCGCCGCCGGTCCAGCATCCGCATCCACAGCACCGTCTGGGTCTCCGCGACGTTGTGCCCCCAGAGCGCGATCGCGTCGCAGTGGTCCACGTCGGTGTACGACCCGGGCTGCCCGTCGGTGCCGAACGACGCCTTGAGGGCCGCCGCGGCGGTGGCGGTGCAGAGCCGGGTGTTGCCGTCCATGTGCGGGGTGCCGAGCCCGGCCTTCCCGATCACGGCGAGCGTGTAGTACTCCTCCAGGAAGAGCTGCCCGCTGGTGTAGAAGCCGAAGTGACCCCAGCCGCCCGGGCCGTCCAGCAGTTCCCTGGACCGGGCCACGATCCGGCCCATCGCGGTGTCCCAGTCGGTCTCGACGAGCCGGTCCCCCTCCCGGACCAGCGGCCGGCGCAACCGGTCCGGGCTGTGGTTGGCCTGCCAGCCGTAGAGGTCCTTCGGGTCGACCCGGCCGTGGTTGATGCGGTCGCCGGAGCGGCCGCGGACACCGACGATCCGGTCGTCCATGACGGCGATGTCCATGGCGTCGCCGTTGGAGTGCAGGATGGAGGCGCTGGGCACCCAGCGCTGCACGTCGGCCTCGGTGTGCCCGTCGGCCAGGAAGGTGTCCACCCGCACCGGCCAGCGCTCCCCCGGCCCGTACGGCGTGCGCGGCCCCCACGGGTCGGCGATCCGGTCCACCATGGTTCATCCCTCCTTCGGCGCCGCCCGCGGCGGCATCGGCCGGCCGCCCGGAGGCACGTTGGTGCTGTACCCCGGCGCGGGATTCTGAATCGACGCACGTCCCGGCGAGCCCGTCCGGTCAGGCCGCCTGCGGGTGCAGCACGGTGCGTAGGCAGCCGTCCTCCTTCTTCTGGAAGATCTCGTAGCCCCGCGCGCCCTCCTCCAGGGACATCGGGTGGGTGGCCAGGTAGCCGGGATCGATCTCGCCGATGGCGACCCGGTCCAGCAGCATCGGGATGTAGCGCTGGGCGTGCATCTGCCCCATCCGCAGCACCAGCGCCTTGTTCATGGCCGCGCCGAGCGGGAACTTGTCGACCAGGCCGCCGTACACCCCGACGATGCTGACCGTGCCGCCCTTGCGGCACGCCATGATGGCCTGCCGGACCGAGATCGGCCGGTCGGTCTGCAGCCGGGCCGTCTGCTTCGCCCGGTCGTACGCGTAGGTCGGCCCGACGTCGTGCGACTCCATGCCGACCGCCTCGATGCAGGCGTCCGGCCCGCGCCCCGCGGTCATCTCCCGGAGCGCCTCCAGCACGTCGGTCTCGGCGTAGTTGATCGTCTCCACGCCGAGTCGCTGCGTCGCGGTGGCCAGCCGTTCCGGCAGCCGGTCGATGACGATGACCCGCTCGGCGCCGAGGATCTGCGCGGACCGGGCGGCCATCTGCCCCACCCCGCCGGCGCCCCAGACGGCGACCACCTCGCCGCCCTTGAGGCCGCAGAACTCGGCCGCCATCCAGCCGGTCGGCATGGCGTCGGAGGCGAACACCACCGAGTCGTCGGGCACCCCGTCGGGCACGGTGAACGCGCCGACGTCGCCGAACGGCACCCGGATGTACTCGGCGTGGCTGCCGGAGTAGCCGCCGGCCGCGTGCGAGTAGCCGAGGATGCCGGCCGGGGAGTGGCCCCAGAGCTTCTCGGTGAAGACC
Organism: Micromonospora sp. MH33; assembly: GCF_003013775.1. Taxonomy (NCBI): domain Bacteria; kingdom Bacillati; phylum Actinomycetota; class Actinomycetes; order Micromonosporales; family Micromonosporaceae; genus Micromonospora; species Micromonospora sp. MH33. Next base: position 1,900 of record NZ_MUYZ01000157.1, on the reverse strand, counting down.
GGCTGCGGGTTGGAGTTGTCGCAGAGCGAGTACTGCTCGGTGCGGCAGTACCAGCAGCCGCCGCAGGCCACCACCGAGCCCACCACCACCCGGTCACCGACCTTGATCCGCTGCACGTCGGGGCCGGTCTCCACCACCTCGCCCATGAACTCGTGGCCGAGGATGTCCCCCTCCCGCATCGCCGGCAGGTACCCGTTGATGAGGTGCAGGTCGGAGCCGCAGACGCTGCTCGCCCGCACCTTGACGATGATGTCGCCGGCCGACCGGATGGTCGGCTCCGGCACGTCGCGTACGGCCAGCCGGCCGACGCCCTCCCAGCACAGCGCCCTCACGGCCGCCCTCCCACCATCAGCTTCTCCCGGATCCGGTCGGTCGCCTCCTCCTGCTTCGGGCTGCGCCCCGACGGGTCGTGCCGGGTGTCCAGCACCTGGCCGGTCTCGATCAGCGACTTGATCCGGCGCAGGGCGGTGCGCAGCGCGAGGTCCGGGTCGTCCCCGCCGGCCAGGCCGAGCGCCCTCCGGATCGGACCGGACCGCCAGCGCAGCTCGGCGCGGATCTCGGTGCCCCGGTCCTGCGGCGCGGGCGCCAGCTCGACCCGCCCCTGCTGGGCCACCGGTCCCTCGGTGACCCGCCAGCTCAGCCGGCCCGGGCCGTCGACGGTGATCTCGGCCCGCCACTCGGTGTCCCCGCCGGCCGGGTCGCTCGCCACGCAGCGCCAGCGGTTGTCGTCGAGCTGCTCCAGGGTCGCCCACTCGGCGAGCCCCCGGTCCAGCCGTTCCCGGTCGGTCCAGAAGCCGATCACCGCCGGCATCGGCCGGTCCACGGTGATCCCCCGGTGGACGACGTACCAGCCGTCCGCCCGGTCGGGTTGGCGCCGGCGCCGGCGCCGGACCACCACCCGGCCGACCCCGAGCGCCGTCATTGTGGCGGCGCCGGCCAGCGCCCACCTCGTCGCGTTGCTGCTCATCACGTCTCCTCCACCGGGGCGTCTCGGACCGCCCGCATTCCGCAGCGCTACCCGGCCCGACCGGGCCGAAACGGCGAAACGGTTTGATCACCGAAATTTCGGGCACGCTGCCGGCCACCCTGCCAGACCGGAGAGGGGCACGCGTGGCCTTTGACCCCGAGGAGTACGGCCGGCGCCTCCCGGCCGCCGACGACGCGCCGTTCGTCCACCCCGACCCCGGCTCGGCGCCCGCGCCGGACCGGCTCCCGCTGGCGTACGTCCTGCCGCTGCGCGCGGCCGGCGACAGCGGCCTCGCCGAGCTGACCGGCTACCTGCGCGAGCTGAGCCGGTGGGTGGACGTGATCGTGGTCGACGGGTCGCCGCCGGAGCTGTTCGCCCGGCACGCCGCCACCTGGCGGGGCCTGGTCCGGCACGTCCCGCCCGATCCCGCGCTGCACGGGCGCAACGGCACGGTGCTCGGCGTGCTGACCGGGGTCGCCCTGGCCCGCCACGAGCACGTGGTGATCGCCGGCGCCGACGTCCGGTACGACCGCGCGGCGCTGCGCGCCGTGCACGGGCTGCTCGACCGGGTGGACCTGGTTCAGCCGCAGCACCATTTCGACCCGTTGCCCTGGCCCGCCTGGTGGGACACCGGCCGGATGCTGCTCCACCGGGCGTTCGGCGGGGACCGGCCGGGCAGCCTCGGCGTGCGCCGGAGCACCTTCCTGGCCATGGGCGGCTACGACCCGGACGTGCACTTCGGGAGCCTGGAGCTGGTCCGGACGGTCCGCGCGTACGGCGCCGCCACGGCGGCCCCCGCCTGGCTGTACGTGCGCCGGCGCCCGCCCACCGTCGCGCGGTTCCGCCGGCAGCGGGTCCGGCAGGCGTACGACGAGCTGGCCCGACCCGGGTGGCTGGTGGCCGCGCTGGCGGTGCTGCCGGTCGCGGCGGTCG
>NZ_MUYZ01000156.1:0-15269 GCF_003013775.1 Micromonospora sp. MH33 | reverse complement strand
CGGCCTGGACGACCTGGCCGCCCGGGCCCGCCGGCTGCGTCGCGAGGCGCTGCGGCGGGGCGACCTGGACGGCGCGGTGACCCGCGCTCAGGCGCTGCTCGACCAGGCCCTCGCCGCCGAGCGGGAGGAGCTGCGCGGGCGGGACGGCGACGCCGCCCGCTTCGCCGAGGCGGTGCTGGACAACCTGCCCCGCTCGACCGCCCGGGCCGTCGAGGAACTGTCCGGGTACGACTGGGCCAGCGACGAGGCGCGGCAGACCTACCAGCGGATCCTCGACGGGCTGCGCGGCGACGTGCTGGAGCAGCGCTTCGCCGGGCTGCGCGACGCGGCACGGGCCGCCGCCGACCCGGCCGCCCAGCGGCAGCTCGCCGAGATGATGCGCGACCTCAACGACCTGCTCGCCCGGCACGCCCGGTCCGAGGACACCACCGACGCGTTCGCCGAGTTCATGCGCCGGCACGGCGAGTTCTTCCCGGAGCGGCCGAAGGACGTCGACGAACTGATCGATGTGCTGGCCCGCCGGTCGGCGGCCGGGGAGCGGCTGATGCGGTCGCTGTCGGAGCGGCAGCGCGAGGAACTGGCCGGGCTGATGCGCCAGTCCCTCGGCGAGCAGCTGGCCGGGGAACTGTCCCAGCTGGACGCCCACCTGCGGTCGCTGCGCCCCGACCTGAACTGGCAGCGCGGCGAGCGGGTCCGCGGGGACCAGCCGCTCGGCTACGGCGAGGCCGCCGGCGCGCTCGGCGAGATCGCCGAGCTGGACGAACTGCTCGACTCCCTCGACCAGGACCACCCCGGCGCCACCCTGGACGACATCGACGTCGAGGCGGTAGCCCGGACGCTGGGCCGGGACGCTGCCGACGACGCGCGCCGGCTGCGGGAGCTGGAACGCGAGCTGCGCCGGCAGGGCTGGGTGACCCGGGACGCCGAAGGCTTGACGCTCAGCCCGAAGGCGCTGCGCCGGCTCGCCGGCACCGCCCTGCGCCGGGTCTTCGCCGACCTGACCGCCGGCCCGCGCGGTCAGCACGACCTGCGCTCCGCGGGCGCGGCCGGCGAGGTGAGCGGCGCCTCCCGGCAGTGGGAGTACGGCGACGAGCAGCCCCTCGACGTGGTCCGCACCCTCACCCGCGCGGTACGCCGGACCGGCCCCGGGGTGCCGGTGCAGCTCGCGGTCGAGGACTTCGAGGTGATGGAGACCGAGCGGCGGGCGTCGGCGGCCGTGGCACTCTGCGTCGACCTGTCCTACTCGATGATCTCGCAGGGGCGCTGGGGCCCGATGAAGCAGACGGCGCTGGCCCTGTCGCACCTGATGGCGACCCGCTTCCCGCAGGACGCCCTGCAGATCATCGGATTCGGCCGGGAGGCCATGACGCTGACCCAGCACGAGTTGGCCGCGGTGGAGCCGGACATGGAGCAGGGCACCAACCTCCAGCACGCGCTGCGGCTGGCCGGGCGGCACCTGCGCCGGCACCCCGGCGCCGAGCCGGTGGTGCTGGTGGTCACCGACGGCGAGCCCACCGCCCACCTCGACCCGGAGGACGGCGAGGCGTCCTTCCACTGGCCGCCGCTGCCGGAGACCATCGAGGCGACCATCCGCGAGGTGGACAAGCTGACCCGGTACGGCGCCACGCTCAACCTGTTCATGCTCGGCGACGACCCGGGCCTGCGCCGCTTCGTCGACGCGGTGGCCCGTCGCTCGAAGGGTCGGATGTTCACGCCGGACCTCGACGACCTAGGCGAGTACGTCGTCTCCGACTACCTCCGCGCCCGCCGCGGCCGCCGCTGACCGGTTCGTCCACTCCATCTCGCCGTGGTGGCGGTGTCCGGCCCACCCGGCCACCGCCGCCCCATGCGCCCGGCGGCGGCTCCGTCTCTCCGGCCCGTGATCGACCGCAGCTCGGCGAGGGAATGTCCCCGGACTGCGCTGGATGCCGCCACCTGAGTCAATCCGGGGCCGATCTTCCATCGGGCCCTGATCGAGTGGTCGCGCGGGTGCCTGGTCAACCGCCGCCTCGTCGTGGCTCACCCATCCGCTCCCGCCGTCTCGCCGGCACCTTCGCCTGCGTCCTGCCTTCGTTCGCCTGGGCCGAGTGTCCGGTTTCCGCCCGATGTGGGGGCGTCGGTGGAACGTCATGGATGTCTCCGGGGCCGGGACACCTCCATGGCGTTCCACCGACGGGGTCGCGGGGGCGTTGGGTGGAACGTCATGGGGTGTCTCCGGGGCCTGGATGCACCCGTGGTGTTCCACCGACCGGGTCGGCTGGGTGGCGTGTCCGTTTCCTGGGGTGGCCGGCGGCACTCTGGCGGCGGAATGGCGGGCGGGTGGGCGTCGTTGTATCCGCGTGAACGGCCGAGGAAGACGCCCCCCCCGCGCGACGGGGTGCCGGCAAGACCCGCCAAGGCGGGTGGCCAGCCCCCGGGCTGCCCCCGAGGTGAGGTGGCCGGTCCCGGAATGATGGTGGGCCGCCGGTCGTTGTACATGGTCCCGGCGCGACGAAGAGGCTCAGCCCCGCGCGCCGGATGATCCCCCAAGACTTTCCCCCCTTTTGTGAGCGCCTGACGGTGCGCACACCACTTGGCCGACCCCCATCGGCTCGTGTGTGCGCCAACCCCCGAATGGAGCTTTCCCTCATGAACACGATGCTGCGTAAGAGCGTGCTGGGTGTTGCTGGTCTGGCTTTCACCGGTGGTGTCTTCGCCGGTCCGGTCGCCGCCCACGCCGACGCCGGTCCCGTCGAGGGCAAGCCGGTCGCGGTGGCGGTGCAGGCCGACAAGCCGGACAGCGCCAAGCTGATCCCGCACGGTGTGCAGGGCGCCCAGTCCAAGATTGATCTGAATGACGAGCAGACCGCGAACGCGAAGGCGATCATCGCGGCGACGAAGAAGGCGGGTCTGCCGGAGCGGGCCGCGGTCATCTCGATCGCCACGAGCCTGCAGGAGTCGAAGTTGGAGAACCTGGGCCACCTCGGCGACAAGAATGACCATGACTCGCTGGGTCTGTTCCAGCAGCGGCCGTCCTCGGGTTGGGGTACGCCGGAGCAGATCACCGACCCCGAGTACTCGACCCTTGCATTCGAGAAGGGTCTGAAGCAGGTTGATGGTTGGCAGGACATGCCGCTGACCGAGGCCGCCCAGACCGTGCAGGTCTCGGCTTACCCGGATGCGTACGCGCAGTGGGAGCAGCAGGCCGCCGACCTCGTCGCCCAGCACTGGAACAGCTGACCCAAGAAGCAAACGCTGGCCGGCACCCCGAACACCGGGGTGCCGGCCAGCGGCGTACCCGGATCTTGGCAAGTTGCCGTTTGCAGCGAACGGAAACTCGCCAAGATTGGGAGGGGTGGAGCCCCGTCCGGGTGAAGAGAGCGGGGTAACCGCGGTGCGGTTGCCGGGGACGGGGGTTGGATTCGGGCATGGACGAGGTGGACGCCGCGGCGCTGCGGCGGGCGTACGAGTCGGTGCTCGCGGAGGTGGACGCGGGCGGCTTCGGGCCGCCCCCGGAGGGGGAGTTGAGCGCCGAGCAGATCGTGGCGCACCTCGCCGCCAACGACGAGCTGATGAGTGAGGCGACCGAGGCGGTGCTGGTCGGCTCGCCGTTCGCCTACTACGACCTGGAGACCATCCACCGGCCACAGCTCGACGCACTGACCTCCGAGTGTGGCGGGCTGGACGGGCTGTCCGCCCTGCTCCGGGCCACCAGCCAGAAGCTCTGCGCCCTCGCCGAGCGGCTCGGCCCGGCTGCCGAGACTCCGGTCGACACCGTGCTGCGAGAGGGCTTCGACCTGGACGTGGACGAGTCCCTGCCCTGGGGCCGCGCCCTCGACCTGCACACCCGCGTCCACCTCCCCATGCACCTGGCCCAGCTCCGCGCCCTCCGCCGCCAGCCCCACCTCGCCTGACACCAGCCACCACCGAGCCGCGCGGGGCCGCGGCCGCGGCCGCGATTCAGGGTCGAGGCGCCACCGGGTCAGGGGCCCGACGGAAGGTGCGGCGGTAGGCGGTGGGGGCGACCCCGACCCGGGAGTGGAAGTGCTGCCGCAGGGCGGCGGTGGTGCCGAAGCCGGCGTGCCGGGCGATCTGGTCGACGGTCAGGTCGGTGGTCTCCAGCAGCAGCCGGGCGTGCTCGGTGCGCTGCTGGAGCAGCCACTGCGCCGGGCTGAGCCCGGTCTCGGAGCGGAAGTGCCGGGTGAAGGTGCGGACGCTCATCCGCGCGTGCGCGGCCAGCTCGCGCAGCGCGACCGGTTCGTGCAGCCGCTGCCGGGCCCACTCGCGGGTGGCCGCGGTGCCGGTCTCGGCCGTCCGGGGCACCGGGCGCTCGATGTACTGGGCCTGGCCGCCCTCCCGCCACGGCGGCACCACGCAGCGCCGGGCCGACCGGTTGGCCACCGCGCTGCCGTGGTCGGTGCGGATGACGTGCAGGCAGAGGTCGATGCCGGCGGCCACCCCGGCCGAGGTGAGCACCTCGCCGCCGTCGACGAAGAGCACGTCCGGGTCGAGGTCCACGCCGGGGTGCAGCCGGCGGAAGCGGTCGGCGTACGCCCAGTGGGTGGTGGCCCGGCGGTCGTCGAGCAGGCCGGCGGCGGCCAGCACGAACGCGCCCGTGCAGATCGACATGATCCGGGCGCCGCGCTCGTGGGCGGCCCGCAGTGCCGCCGCGACCGCCGGGTCCAGTGTCCCGTCGGTCAGCGGCGGGCCGCCGTGGATGCCGGGGACGATCACCGTGTCGGCGGAGTCGAGCAGCTCCAGGCCGTGGTCGGGCAGCACCTGGTAGCCGGCGGTGGTGCGGACGGGGCGCCCGCCGGGGGTGCAGGTCGCCACGGCGTACAGCGGGGTCAGGTCGCCGTCGCGGGCGGTGCCGAAGACCTGGGCGGGGGTGCCGAGGTCGAGGCCGACCACCCCGTCGAGGGCGAGGACGGCGATACGATGCGGGGTCATGGCCCGATTATTGCGCATGATGGCTTTCCGGCCACTCGTCGTGCCGGCTCGCCCCGCCCAGACTCGGAGCCGTGACCCGACACCGTCTGCATCCGGCCTGGCTCGTGGCCGGCGTCTCGTTCGTCGCCCTGGTCGGCGCCGCCGGCTTCCGCGCCACCCCCGGGGTGCTGCTGCATCCGCTGCACGCCGAGTTCGGCTGGCCCCTGGCGACCATCTCCGCCGCCGTCTCGGTCAACCTCATGCTCTACGGGCTCACCGCCCCGTTCGCCGCCGCGCTGATGGACCGGTTCGGCATCCGCCGGGTGGTCGCCGGCGCGCTGGTGCTGGTCGCGCTGGGCAGCGCGCTGACCGTGGGGATGACCGCGAGCTGGCAGTTGATTCTCTGCTGGGGCGTGCTGGTCGGGCTGGGCACCGGCTCGATGGCGCTGGCCTTCGTGGCGACGGTCACGGGGCGCTGGTTCGTCCGGCGCCGTGGCCTGGTCACCGGCGTGCTCACCGCCGGCGGGGCCGCCGGCCAGCTGGTCTTCCTCCCGCTGGTCGCCGTGCTGGTGCGCGACCACGGCTGGCGGGTGGCGGCGCTGGTCGTGGCCGGGGCCGCGCTGGCGGTCGTACCCCTGGTGGTGTGGCTGCTCCGCGAGCACCCGGCGGATCTCGACCTGCCCGCCTACGGCGCAACCGAGGTGGTGCCCCCGGCCCCGCCGGCCGGCGGGGCGGCGGCCCGGGCGGTCGGCGCGCTCGCCGCCGCCGCGCGGACCCGGCCGTTCTGGCTGCTCGCCGGCGGCTTCGCGATCTGCGGCGCGACCACCAACGGGCTGGTCGGCACCCACTTCGTGCCGGCCGCGCACGACCACGGCATGCCCGAGACCACCGCGGCCGGCCTGCTCGCCCTGGTCGGGCTCTTCGACATCGTCGGCACGGTCGCCTCCGGCTGGCTCACCGACCGGGTGGACAGCCGGCTGCTGCTCGGCACCTACTACGCGCTGCGTGGCGCCTCGCTGCTGGTGCTGCCGAGCCTCTTCGCCGGCTCCGCGCGGCCGAGCATGCTGGTCTTCATCGTCTTCTACGGCCTGGACTGGGTGGCCACCGTGCCGCCCACCGTGGCGCTGTGCCGGGAGTGGTTCGGCGCGTCCGGCGCGGTGGTCTTCGGCTGGGTGTTCGCCGCCCACCAGGTCGGCGCGGCGGTCGCCGCGACCGGGGCCGGACTGGTCCGCGACCGGCTCGGCGACTACGCCGCGGCCTGGTACGTGGCCGGCGCCCCGCGGCCGGGCTCTCCCTGCTGTTGCGCCGCCGTGGCGACGAGCCGGCGTTCACCCTGCCGGTGGCGGTCGGCCGGCGGGCCTGGAGCTACCGGGGCTGACCGGTCAGCCGACCGCCCACTGCTGCTCCGGGGCGCCGTTGCAGGGGGCCTGTTCGAGCCGGCTCCCGGCCTCGGTGCCGGCGTCGTCGACCTGCGCGCACTTGCCGCTGTGCACGACGACCAGCAGCACCGGACCGGACCCGGTCGGGTTGAGCTTCCACTGCTGGTTGGCCTGGCCGTTGCAGGACCACTGCTGCACGGCCACCCCGTCGTCGGTGCCCTGCCCGTCCACGTCCAGGCACTTCCCGCTGGCCGCGTTGACCAGGACGTAGGTGTCGGCGGCGACCGGGGTCACCACCCACTGCTGCTCCGGCCCGCCGGTGCAGTCGGCCAGCGCCGCGTCCGCGCCCTCGGGATCCTCGTCGGTCACCCCGAGGCAGAGCCCGGAGGGAACGCCGCGGAGCACCCTCGGGGTGGCCGCGGGGGCCGGCGGTGTGGTCGGGGCAGCGCTCGGCGGGGGCGCCGCCGAGGTGGGGGCGGCCTCCGTGGTGGCCGGGGCCGGACTCGATTCGACCGCCGCCGGGGTCGGCACGGCCGCCGCCGGCACCACCGGCTGGTCGCCGCCGCCGCCGAGCACGCCGGTGGCGAAGAACACCCCCAGGAGTACGCCGACCAGGGCGACGCCCAACGCGATCCGCATGAGCGGGTCCTGCGGCAGGCCACGGCGGGCCGGGCGGCGGCCGCCGTAGACGGTGCCGGACGGGTCGGTGCGCGGGTCGGCCATGGGGGCATCCTGACCCACGGGGGCCGCCGAGAGCCAGTCGCCCCGGCGGCGGGTGCGTCAGTCGACGACCCGGACGTCCTTCCAGAACGCCACCCGGTCGCGCACCATCTCCGCCTCCGGCTTGGGGTCTGGGTAGTACCAGACGGCGTCCGGGCTGGTGGTGCCCGCGTGTTCGAGCGTGTAGTAGGAGGCGGTGCCCTTCCACGGGCAGACCGTGTGGGTGTCGGAGTCGCGGATCAGGTCGTCGCGCAGGGCGGTACGGGGGAAGTAGTGGTTGGTTGCCCTCGACCAGCACGGTGTCGTCGCTCTCCGCGATGACCAGGTCGTTCCAGACGGCTCTCGGCATGCCTCCCACGCTATGTCGGCAACCGGGCGGCGGCCACCGCTCAGCGGGCGGGCTCCGGGTCGGTGACGTCGGCGACGGTGGCGTCGAGCGCGGCGAGGGCGGCGTCGGCGTCGACCGCGACGGCCACCCCGTGCTCGCCCGCGCCGAGGGTGATCTCCCGGCCGCGCAGCCGCTCGTCGGCGACCACCGGCCAGGCGGTGCTGGCGCCGAACGGGGTGATGGTGCCGCGCTCGTAGCCGGTGGCCGCCCGGGCCGCCGCCGCGTCCGGCATGGACATCCGGCTCACCCCGAGCAGTTGACGCAGCTTCGGCCAGGAGATGACCCGGTCGCCGGGGGTGAGCACGAACAGGTGGTCGTCCTCGCCGCGGCGGACCACGATCGTCTTGACCACGTCGGGGACCGCGACGCCGCGCGCCTCCGCCGCCTCGGCGAGGCTGCGCACCGGGCCGTGCCGGATGACCCGGTAGGGCAGGCCGGTGGCGTCCAGGGCGGTGAGTGCGGGGGAGGACATGCCCGCCACGGTAACCCGGGGGTCTCCGGGCGGCCTCGAAAAGGCCACCGTGGACATCCCACGAATTGTCGTACCCAGGCGTAAGGTGATCTCATGCACGCTGTCCGTGATCATGAGCGGGCGGTGGACGCGCTGCGACGCTCGTACGCCGCGGTGCCCGCCGGAGAACCCGTACGGCTGGCCAAGCAGACCTCCAACCTGTTCCGGCCCCGGTCCGCGCCGCGCACCCCCGGCCTGGACGTGAGCGGCCTGACCGGGGTGCTCTCCGTCGACCCGGACGCCCGGACGGCTGACGTGCAGGGCATGTGCACCTACGAGGATCTGGTCGACGCGACCCTGCCGCACCACCTGATGCCGCTGGTCGTGCCGCAGCTGCGCACGATCACGCTGGGCGGCGCGGTGACCGGGCTGGGCATCGAGTCCACCTCGTTCCGCAACGGCCTGCCGCACGAGTCGGTGACCGAGCTGGACATCCTCACCGGGTCCGGCGAGCTCCTCACGGCCCGGCCGGTGGGCGAGCACGCCGACCTGTTCCGGGCCTTCCCCAACTCGCTGGGCAGCCTCGGCTACTCCACCCGGCTGCGCATCGAGCTGCAACCGGTGCGCCGCTACGTGGCGCTGCGCAACATCCGGTTCAGCCGGCTGGAGGAGCTGACCGACGCGATCGCCGACGTGGTCGCCAAGGGCTCCTGGGAGGGCGAGCCGGTCGACGCGATGGACGGGGTGATGTTCAGCCCCGGCGAGGCGTACCTGGTGCTCGCCACGTTCACCGACGAGGCCGAGGGCCGGCCCAGCGACTACACCGGCCAGGACATCTACTACCGCTCGCTGCGCCGGCGCACCCGGGATGTGCTCACCACCTACGACTACCTGTGGCGCTGGGACACCGACTGGTTCTGGTGCTCCGCGGCGTTCGGCGTGCAGCACCCGGTGGTCCGCCGGCTCTGGCCGCAGCGCTACCGGCGCAGCGACTTCTACCACCGCCTGGTCCGGCTGGAGCACCGGCACCAGGTGGCCGCCCGGATCGACCGCTGGCGGGGCCGGCCGGCCCGGGAGCGGGTGGTGCAGGACGTGGAGATCCCGCTCGCCGGGACCGCCAACTTCCTGCGCTGGTTCGCCGGGACGGTGCGGATGAACCCGGTGTGGCTCTGCCCGCTGCGGCTGCGGGAGCCGGCCGGCCCGGGATCCGCCCGGGCCTGGCCGCTGTATCCCCTCCAACCGAGCGAAACCTATGTGAACATCGGTTTCTGGGGGAGCGTGCCGATCGCCGAGGGCGCCGCCGACGGCGACGTCAACCGGGAGATCGAGCGCGCGGTGTCGGACGCGGGCGGGCACAAGTCGCTCTACTCCGACGCGTACTACGACCGGGCGGCGTTCGACCGGCTCTACGGCGGGGAGACCTGGCGCGCCGTGAAGGAACGCTACGACCCGGACCACCGGCTCACCGGACTGTACGAGAAGGCGGTAGCGAGAGCATGAGTCTGACCGACCGAACTCCCGGGGCGGCTAGTGCCCCGGCCGGCCCGCCGGCGGGGGGCCGGCGTGGCGGACCGACCGTGGCGGACGTGATCCGTGCGGTCACCACGGGCGACCTGCCCGTTCGCATCACCGGGTACGACGGCAGCGCGGTCGGTCCGGCCGACGCCGGGATCACCCTGGCGATCCGCTCCGAACGCGGGCTGTCCTATCTGCTCACCGCCCCGGGTGACCTGGGCATGGCCCGGGCCTACGTGAGCGGCGACCTCGGGCTGGAGGGCGTCCACCCGGGCGACCCGTACGAGGCGTTGCGGGTGCTCAAGGACGAGATGCCGCTGCGGATGCCCCCGGTGAGCGAGGCGCTGGCCCTGGTCAAGGGGCTCGGCTGGGAGCGGCTGCTGCCGCCGCCGCCTCCGCCGCAGGAGGCCGCGCCCCGCTGGAAGCGGGTGGTGAACGGGCTGCGCCACTCCCGCACCCGGGACAGCAACGCGATCTCCCACCACTACGACGTCTCGAACGCCTTCTACGAGAAGGTGCTCGGCCCGTCGATGACGTACACCTGCGCGGTCTTCCACAGCCCCACCGACACGCTGGAGGAGGCGCAGCGGGCCAAGTACGACCTGGTCGCCGGCAAGCTGGCGCTGAAGCCGGGGATGCGGCTGCTCGACGTCGGCTGCGGCTGGGGCGGCATGGTCCGGCACGCGGCCCGCGAGTACGGCGTCAAGGCGCTGGGCGTCACCCTGTCGCGGGCGCAGGCCGAGTGGGCGCAGGCGGCGATCGAGCGGGAGGGGCTGGGTGACCTCGCCGAGGTGCGCCACCTCGACTACCGGGACGCGCCGCGCGAGCAGTTCGACGCGATCTCCTCGATCGGGCTGACCGAGCACATCGGGGTGCGCAACTACCCGGCCTACTTCGGGGCGCTGCGCAGCCGGCTCAAGCCCGGCGGCCGGCTGCTCAACCACTGCATCACCCGGGCGGACAACCGGGCCCCGCACCGCTCCGGCGCGTTCATCGACCGGTACGTCTTCCCGGACGGCGAACTGGCCGGCCCGGGCCGGCTGATCAGCGAGATCCACGACGCCGGGCTGGAGGTGCACCACGAGGAGAACCTGCGCCAGCACTACGCGCTGACCCTGGCCGGCTGGTGCCGCAACCTCGTCGAGCACTGGGACTTCTGCGTCGGCGAGGTCGGCCCGGGTACCGCCCGGGTCTGGGGGCTCTACATGGCCGGCTCCCGGATGGCCTTCGAGCGCAACGGCATCCAGCTGCACCAGGTGGTCGCCACCCACAACGGTCCGCAGGGGGTGAACGGCTACCCGCTGCGTCCCGACTGGACGCCCTGACGATCGTCGTCCCACGAAAGGCCGCGCGGTCCGCGCGGCCTTTCGTCGAACCTATTGACAAAGAAGTTTTGTACGTACAAACTGATTTTGCCATGAGAGACGTCCTGTACCTGGAAGAGCGCGAGCAGGCCGAAGCCCTGCTCAAGCCGCAGCGGATCGAGGTGCTGCGGCAGCTCGCCGAGCCCCGCACCTGCACCGAGATCGCCGCCCGGCTGGAGCAGACGCCGCAGCGGGTCTACTACCACGTCAAGCAGTTGGTCGCCGCCGGGCTGGCCGAGCAGGTCGCCGAGCGGCGGGTGCGCGGCATCAGCGAGGGCATCTACCAGGCCGCCGCCCGGTCCTACTGGCTCTCGCCCCGGCTGGTCGGCCGGATCGGCGGGGCCCGCCGCGCGCAGGACGAGCTGAGCCTGGGCTACCTGCTCGACCTCATGGAGGAGGTCCAGGCGGACATCGCCGCGCTGGACCGCACCGCCCCCGAGCTGCCCTCGATCGGTGTCTCCGGCGAGATCCGGGTGCCCGCCGAGCGGCGGCAGGAGTTCCTGCACGACCTGCAGTCGACGCTGCGGGACCTGTTCACGCGCTACGGCGGCGCCGAAGGGGATGCCTTCAAGCTCGCCGTGGCCTGCTACCCGAAGGGCGACAACCATGAGTGACCTGCTGACCGTCCGGGCCCGCCTCGCCGCGCCGGCCGAGGCCGTGCGCCGCGCGCTGACCGACCCGGCCGAGCTGCGCGTCTGGCTGGCCGAGCACGCCGAGGTCGACCTGCCCCGGCGCTACGAGTTCTGGGGCCGCTACACGCCGGAGGGCGACGCGCCGCACCAGCGGCTGCTGCACGCCGACGAGCGGACGCTGCGCTTCGCCTGGACGCTCGACGGGGTGGAGACCACCACCGAGTTCGAGCTGACGCCGGAGGGCGGCAGCACCGTGCTCACCCTGCGGCAGAGCCACTTCAGCTTCGCCGAGGCGATGGACGGCAGCAGCATCCGCGGGGTCCTGCAGACCTTCTGGGCGCTGGCCATCGCCAACCTCAACGCGCACCTGGAGGGTCGCCCGCTGCTGCCGCGCACCGACTTCACCTCCGCCGACCTGCGCGGCGAGCTGCTGATCGACGCCCCGATGGACCGGGTGTGGACCTCGCTGACCGACTCGGAGCAGGCCAGCGCCTGGTTCGGCTACCCGATCGGCATCGAGCCCTGGGTCGGCGGCCGCTACGCCATGGGCGGCTTCGACGCCGGCTACGCGGCCAAGGTCGTCGACCTCACCCCGGGCCGCGCGCTCTCCGTCGACTGGGGACCGACCGGCGTCAGCAACTGGGAGCTGGCCGAGTCCGGCGGCCGGACGAAGCTGACCTTCGTGCAGTCCGGCTTCGACGAGGGCAACCCCCCGTACGCGGCCTGGACCGGGACCGTGGCCGGGCTCGCCGAGCTGCGGCGCTTCCACGAGGTGGCCGACTGGCAGCCGATCTGGCTCGACGTGGAGATGCCGAGCAACGCCTGACCCTCAGGGCGACAGCTCGGCGGCCCGGCGGAGCAGGGCGCGCCGCTCGGGATCGGAGCGCACCGCGTCGGCGGCGGCCCGGAACAGCGCGGCGGCGCGTACCGGGTCGCCGAGGCGGGCGGTCAACTCGGCCTCGGCGGCCACCGCCGGCTGGTAGCCGCCCAGCGCCCCGCCGGCCCGGGCCTCGGCGAGCAGGGCCAGCCCGGCGGCGGGGCCGTGCGCGTACCCGTGGGCCACCGCCCGGTTGAGCCCGACCACCGGGGTCGGCTGGAGCCGGGCCAGCGCGTCGTAGCAGCCGGCGATGGCCGGCCAGTCGGTCTCGGCGGCGGTCGGGGCGGTGGCGTGCGCGGCGGCGATCCGGGCCTGGAGGGCGTACGGGCCGTCGCCCGCACGCTCCAGCAGCGCGACGCCCTCCGCGATGGCGGACCGGTCCCACCGGGCGCGGTCCTGCTGGTCGAGGGTGAGCAGGTCGCCGGACGGGTCGCGGCGGGCCGCCCGGCGGGAGTGGTGCAGCAGGAACAGGGCGAGCAGCCCGGCCGCCTCGGGCTGGTCCGGCAGGAGCGTGTGCAGCAGCCGGGCCAGCCGGATCGCCTCGGCGGCGAACGCCGGCTCGCCGTCGGCGTCGTACCCCCGGGTGAATAGCAGGTAGAGCACGGCCAGCACGCCCGGCAGGCGCTCGGCCAGCGCGGGCCCGGTCGGCACCCGGTACGGGACGCCGGCCGCGGCGATCCTGGCCTTGGCCCGGGTGAGCCGGCGGGTCATGGTCGACTCGGTGACCAGGAAGGCGCGGGCGATGTCGGCGGTCGGCACCCCGGCCACCGTGCGCAGGGTCAGCGCCACCCGGGCCTCCAACGCCAGCGCCGGGTGGCAGCAGGTGAAGATGAGCCGGAGCTGGTCGTCCACCACGTCTCCCTCCGGTTGCGGCGGCGCGGGATCGGTGAGCAGCGCCAGGTCGCGCAGCTTGCGGCGTTCCACGCTGGCCCGGCGCAGCACGTCCACGGCCCGGTTGCGGGCGGCGGTCATCAGCCACCCGCCGGGGTTGGCCGGCACGCCGTCGCGGGGCCAGCGCTCCAGCGCCGCCGCCAGGGCCTCCTGGGCGCAGTCCTCGGCGAGGGTCCAGTCGCCGGTGACGCGGATCAGGGCGGCCACGATCCGCGGGTACGACTCGGCGCCCGCGTCGGCGACCGCCCCGGCCGCGTCGGTCAACCGGATCAGTCCTCCACCAGCGGGCGCAGTTCGATGCGCCCGGCGTACGCCATCGGGTGGGCGCGGGCCACCTCGACCGCCTCGTCCAGGTCGGCGCACTCCAGGAGGTCGAAGCCCACGATCACCTCCTTCGTCTCGGCGAACGGGCCGTCGGTGAGCAGCAGTTCGCCGTCGCGGACCCGGACCGTGGTGGCGGCCGACGGGGGCGCGAACCGGCTGCCGGTGAGCCGTTGGCCGTTGGCGTCCCGCTCGGCCACCCACTTCTCGATGTCGGGCGCCGCGCCCGGGTCGCGGTCGGGCTCGGTGTCGGTGCAGACGAGCATCATGTACTTCATCACGTCACTCCTGTCGGTCGTGCTTCCATCCACCCTGACGATCGGGGACCGCGCATCCGGACAGCCGAGAGAAAAATATCGGTGGTGATTTCCGGGGCCCGGCGGGGTAATGCCGGGCGATGTTCTTCATCTTCGGGCTCCGGACCAGGGTCGACCGGTCCGGCGTGGTCACCCAGGTCTGCCGCAACTGCGGCAACCGGGCCGCCCAGGTCATCACCCGGCGGGCCACGAAATTCACCCTCTTCTTCATCCCGCTCATCCCGGTGCGCACCCGGTACGCGCAGCAGTGCACGTTCTGCGGCGCGCAGTACGAGATCTCGCGGGCCGAGGCCGAGCGCCTCCCGGTCGGCTGACCGTGGCGCGCTTCCTCTGCTGGCTGATCGGCCGCCAGCCGGTCATCCCGCCGGCCGCGCCGGTGCACACCGTCTCCCGGCCGCCGTGCACGCCCGGCCGCCGGCGCCGCCGCCGCAGCCGACCCACGGCGGGCGCCCAGTCACCCCGCTCACCCTGGAACCGGTCGGCCGGCCGCTGACCCCGACCGGGCGGGCGCGGCAGCGGCCGTAGCGGCGGAGAGCGCCTATCCTGGGCGGATCATGACGGAGACCGCGCAGCGCCTGGCCGAGATCCGGGGTGGCATGCCGCCCCGGCGGCACAACGCCCGCACCATCGCCGCGCTGACCGGCAACCCCGGCTGCACCCGCCGGGCGGTACTGGACAGCGCCGGGGTCGACAAGCCGAAGCTGGCCGAGCGGATCGGCTTCCCGGCCCGGTTCGGCCAGTCCCGCTTCGCCATCACCCGGGGCAACGCGTTCGAGGCCCAGGTGAAGGCCGACGGCGGGGCGGAACTGCTGCGCCTGGTCGCGGAGCGGCTGGGCGTACCGGTGCCGGACGGGGCCACCTGGACCGAGCTGGGCGGCGACGAGGACCGGCCGGAGCGGTCCCGCACCGCACTGACCGCGTCCGGCGACGGGCCGGCGCTCTTCGACCACCCGCTGCTCGGCCTGGACGTCGCCGGCCGCCGGGTGAACCTGGAACCGGACCTGGTGGCCGCCCGGCTCGCCGGTCGCTTCCACGTCGTGGAGATCAAGTCTTTCCCGATCATCGACGGCCAGGCCGACCCGGCCAAGGTCGCCGCCGCGGCCATCCAGTCCGCCGTCTACGTGCTGGCGCTGCGCGAGCTGCTCGCCGCCGATGGGCAGGACCCGGACCTCGTCTCGCACGAGGTGGTGCTGGTCTGCCCGCGCGACTTCGCCAACCGGCCGGTGGCCAGCCTGCTCGACGTGCGCAAGCAACTACTGGTGCTGCGCCGCCAGCTCGACCGGATGGCGCGGATCGACGACCTGCTCGCCGCCGTACCGGCCCGCTACGCGCCGGACTGCCTGGCCGCCTGCGAGCTGGCCTACTTCTGCCGACACGAGGCGCGCGGCCACACCGGCGCGCTGGGCCGGCCGGTCCGCGAGGCGCTGGGCGGCGTCGCCGAGGTGGCCGAGGTGCTGGCGCTCGCCGAAGGCATTCGCGCCCCGGAGCCGGAGCAGGCGGAGGCCG
>NZ_MUYZ01000155.1:0-15335 GCF_003013775.1 Micromonospora sp. MH33 | reverse complement strand
GCGACGTGCTGCCCGGCCCGGCGGCCGTCCCGGCGCCGGCCGTGGCCGTGGAGCCGATCGGCCCGGCCCCCACCCAGACCGGGGACGATCCCGCCGACGTCGGCGACCGCCCGGAGGTCGAGCCCTCGCCCGCCGACCCGGCCCGTCCGGGCTCGCTGCGCCGGGCAGTTGAGCCGGACGGGTCGGACCGACCCGAACCGGTCGGACCGCTGGCGTCGGCCGGGCCCGGGTTGCTGCGGCGGGTGGCCGGCGTGGAGGAGGCGGACGAGTCGGAGCCGGATGCGACCCGACCGGGCGTGGACATCGCCTGAACCGGCGTCAGCGGGCGGCGAGACCGCGGAGGAAGCGCTCGGCGATCGGAACGGCGCTGGTGGTGCTCGACCCGCCCTGCTCGACGAAGACCGCGAACGCCACGTCGCCCTGCCAGCCGACGAACCAGGCGTGGGTGTGCGCCGGGTTGTTGTCGTACTCGGCGGTGCCGGTCTTGCCGTACACCGGCTCGCCGGGGACGTCCGCCAGCGCGGCGCCCGTGCCGCTGGTGACCACCGCGCGCATCATCGTCTTCACCGCCGTCACCGACTCCGCCTTGAGGGCCGGGCCGGCCGGGGCGGGCTTCGCCGGGGCGGGATCGAGCAGCAGCTTGGGCTGCTCCCAGTGGCCGCGGGCCACGGCGGCGGTGGCGCCGGCCATGGCGAGCGGGCTGACCACGGTGGTGCCCTGACCGATCGCGGCGGCGGCCTGCTCGGTGGCCGAGCCGTTGGCGGAGACCTTGCCGGTGAAGACGTCGGTGCCGAGGTCCCACTCGCTCTCCAGGCCGAGCGTGCGGCCGGCCTGGGCCAGCCCGTCCGGGCCGAGCTTCGGGGCCAGGGCGGTGAAGGCGGTGTTGCAGGACTTCGCGAAGTCGGTGGTGAACGGGACGTCGCCCAGCTCGAAGTCGTCGGAGTTCTTGAAGGAGCGGCCGTCGACCTCGAACGTCTTCGGGCAGCGCACCGTCACTTCCGGGGCCACCGCGCCCTTGTCGAGCAGGGCGAGCGCGCTGACCATCTTGAACGTCGAGCCGGGCGGCACCTGGGCGGTGAAGGCGAGGTTCTCGCCGGCGGCGCCGGGGCCGTTGGCGGCGGCCAGCACCGCGCCGTCGCTGATCCGGACGGCCACCAGGGCGGAGCGCCGGGTCTGGCCGCGCAGCGCCGCGTCGGCGGCGTTCTGGGTGGCCACGTCGAGGGTGGTCTTGAGCGGCTGGCCGGCCTTCGGTTCGCCGCGGAACACCTCGACCCCGCTGGGTGCGGTGGTGCCGTCCGGCGCCGGGTGCTGCGTGAGCACGGTGATCCCGGGGGTGCCGCGCAGCCGGTCGTCGTAGCGGCCCTGGAGGCCGCCGTGGCCGACCAGGTCGCCCCGGACGTACCTGTCGGGGTGCGCCTTGAGGTCGTCGGCCTGCGCCGGGTCGACCGAGCCGAGCAGGGCCCGGGCGAACTCCCGGGTCGGGGCCAGGAAGAGCTGGTCGGACTGGAACCGGGTGCCGGGCAGGTCGTAGATCCGGGGCTTGATCTGCCGGTACGCCTCCTCGCGCAGGGTCACCACCTCGACCAGCGCGCCCCGGTCCGCCTCGCTGAGGCGCTTGGGCAGGTCGGCGAGGTCGACCGGCGGCGTGAGCGCGGGCCGGATCGCCTTGAACGCGGCGTCGAGCTTCCGGACCAGGGCCTTCACGTCGGTGGCCTCGCCGGGGTTGACCTGCACCCGGACCACCGGGCGGGGCGCCACGACCGGG
Source organism: Micromonospora sp. MH33 (assembly GCF_003013775.1). NCBI lineage: Bacteria > Bacillati > Actinomycetota > Actinomycetes > Micromonosporales > Micromonosporaceae > Micromonospora > Micromonospora sp. MH33. Next base: position 13,570 of record NZ_MUYZ01000155.1, on the reverse strand, counting down.
GCGCCGGCGGAGTCCAGCACGCCGGCCCGGGGCGCGGCCTGCCGGCGCAGCGCGAGCCGGTCGCCGGCCTCCAGCTTCTCGTGCACGACGGTCGGCTCCCAGATGACCTGCCACTGGTCGTCGGCGCCGTGCCGGAGGCGTACCGGATTCTCGTAGGCCCAGGTGGTGGCGCCCGGCAGCGTCCAGGTGAGCTTGACCCGCGCGGTGGCGATGTCGCCCTCGACCTTCACGTCGCCGGTGCGCTCAAGCTGGGGCGGGCTGCCGGCCAGCTCGCCGGCGAGGGACCGGAGCTCCTTGGTCACCTCGGTCGCGGCGACCTTGGCGCCGCTCGGGTCGATGAAGCCGACCGCCTGGAGGTCGCCGGAGCGCCAGCCCTTCAGGAAGGCGTCGACGCTCCGCTCCGGCCCGTCCTCGCCCGAGCATCCGGTCAACGCGCCCGCCGTCAGCACGGTGGCGGCCAGCGCCGCGAGGACCCGGCGGCGAGAGGAGAGGCGGCGGACGGGGTATGACAGGAGCATGAAGGAGTCCCTCCGGTTTGAGACTGCCCTGCACGCTAGTACGACGCGCGGCTCCCCACCGTCCCGGCACGGCCCTTGCGCAGGCAAAGAGCGGCCTGTGGCAGTGTGATGAACATCGCCAGTCCGGGTACTCCGGGACCGGCCGACCACGTACCCGCAACGGGTGAAAGGACAAAGTCCCGATCCGGACGTCCGGCCGGTGGTCCGCCGACAAAGGGGCACAGCGGCAGGCCTAGGCTGGGCGGCAGAGTGACCCACAACGCGGTGGGTCGAGGGGAGTGGCACCGATGGACCGGCGTCCGGCGATCAAACCGGGACCCGACCTCCGGCAGGCTGACACCAGCCGGGACGATGACAGCTTCGATTCGGCGACCGACGGGGACGGTTTCGGCCGTCTCGACACAGGAGTGACCGGGATGACCGGTTCCAGCATCGACACCCTCTACGACCTGGGCCTGCCCGCGCCGGCACTGGGTGACGAATCCGAGGACGCCGAGCTGGACGAGCCGGTACCCAACGCGGAGCGCCTGGTCGCCCAGGCGGTCGCGCTGGCCGGTGACGACCACGACGCGGCCACCCTGGTGGGCCGTTTCTGGCGGTTCGCGCCGGACGAGGAGCTGATCGGCTTCACCGCCGAGGAGATGCTCGACGCGGCCCGGGCCCACCGGGACCTCGCCCAGCAGCGGGTACCGGGCGAGCTGAAACTGCGCATCCACGAGCCGGACGCGGAGCAGCACCACACCGTGATCGAGATCGTCACCGACGACATGCCGTTCCTGGTCGACTCGGTGACCGCGCTGCTCAACTCGCACCACCTCGACGTGCACCTGCTGGTGCACCCGCTGGTCGTGGTCCGGCGTGAGCCGCTGGGCCGGCTGACCGAGGTCTCCGCGGACGTGGAGCCGGACGACGCGATCGCCGGCGACCTGGTCGAGAGCTGGATGCGGATCGAGATCGACCCGGTCCGCGACGCGGCCGAGCGGGACAAGCTGCGCCGGGAGCTGCAGCGGGTGCTCACCGACGTGCGGGAGGCCGTCGAGGACTGGCCGAAGATGCGCCAGCGTGCCCTGGCCCTGGCCGACGAGCTGGCCTCGGCGCGTACCTCGGACAACCGTCCGCCGGTGCCGGAGAAGGACATCACCGACTCGGTGGAGCTGCTGCGCTGGCTGGCGCACGACCACTTCACCTTCCTGGGCTACCGGGAGTACCGGCTGGTCGACACCGACGGCGCGGACGGCGGGCAGGCCCTGGAGGCCGTCCTCGGCACCGGCCTGGGCATCCTGCGGTCCGACTCGCCGGAGGCCCGGTCGCTGAACTCGATGACCCCCGAGGCGCACGAGAAGGTGCTGGAGAAGCGCCTGCTCATCATCACCAAGGCCAACTCGCGGGCCACCGTGCACCGCTCGGCCTACCTCGACTACATCGGCTTCAAGATCTTCAACGACGCCGGTGAGGTGGTCGGGGAGCGGCGCTTCCTGGGCCTGTTCTCCACGGCGGCGTACCGGACCAGCGTGCAGGAGCTGCCGGTGGTCCGGCGCAAGGTCGCCGAGGTGCTGGACCGTTCGGGCCTGAGCCTGCGCAGCCACTCCGGCAAGGACCTGCTCCAGATCCTGGAGACCTATCCCCGCGACGAGCTGTTCCAGATCAAGACCGACGACCTCTACCACGCGGTGATCGGCGTGCTCCGCATGGCCGGCCGCCGGCAGTTGCGGGTCTTCCTGCGCCGCGACGGCTACGGGCGGTTCATCTCCTGCCTGATCTACCTGCCGCGGGACCGGTTCACCACACAGAACCGGCTGCGCATGCAGGACATCCTGCTGCGCGAGCTGAACGGCGTCGGGGTCGACTACACCACCCGGGTGACCGAGTCGATGCTGGCCCGGGTGCACTTCATCGTCCGGACCGACCCGAACAACCCGCCCGGGGAGATCGACGCCGACCTGCTCGCCGAGGAGCTGGCCGACGCGACCCGGCTCTGGGACGACGACTACCGGCTGGTGCTGGAGCGCAAGCTCGGCGACGAGCAGGCAAAGCACCTGTTCGCCCGGTACGCCGACGCCTTCCCGGAGGGCTACAAGGACGGGCACACGCCGTACGAGGCGATGAAGGACCTGGCCAAGCTGGAGCTGCTGGAGGAGTCCGGCCAGCTGGAGATGCACCTGTTCCGCAAGCAGCTCGCCGGGCGCACCAACGGCGCCGGCCGGGCCGTCGAGGTCGACGAGACCATGGACGTCCGGTTCAAGGTCTACCGGTACGGCGAGCCGATGATGCTCTCCGCCGTGCTGCCGGTGCTGCACTCGCTCGGCGTCCGGGTGGTCGACGAGCACCCGTACGAGGTGGAGCGCGTCGACGGCCGGATCTGGCTCTACGACTTCGGGCTGCAACTGCCCGAGGCGCACCAGGAGCTGGCAGAGGTCCGTCCGCACGTGGAGAACGCCTTCGCCGCCGCCTGGCGGGGCGAGGCCGAGGTGGACGGCTTCAACGAGCTGGTGCTCCGGGCCGGGCTCACCTGGCGGCAGGTGGTGGTGCTGCGGGCGTACGCGAAGTACCTGCGGCAGGCCGGCACCGTGTTCTCGCAGGAGTACATGGAGCAGACCTTCATCGCGTACCCGCGGATCGCCTCGCTGCTGGTGGAGCTCTTCGAGACCCGGTTCCGGCCGGGCGCGTCCACCCTGGACGAGCGGCGGGAGCGCAGCGGCGAGCTGGTCTCCGCGATAGGCGAGGCGCTGGACGACGTGGCCAGCCTGGACCAGGACCGGATCCTACGCTCCTACCTGACGCTGATCCAGGCCACCCTGCGCACGAGCTTCTACCAGAAGCCGGTCGGCGGGCGGCCCAAGTCGTACGTCGCCTTCAAGCTGGACCCGCAGGCGGTCCCGGAGCTGCCGGCGCCGCGTCCCAAGTTCGAGATCTTCGTCTACTCGCCCCGGTTCGAGGGCGTGCACCTGCGGTTCGGGCCGGTGGCCCGGGGCGGCCTGCGCTGGTCCGACCGGCGCGAGGACTTCCGCACCGAGGTGCTCGGCCTGGTCAAGGCGCAGATGGTGAAGAACGCCGTGATCGTGCCGGTGGGCGCCAAGGGCGGCTTCGTGCTGAAGCAGAAGCCGGGCGACCGGGACGAGGCGGTGGCCTGCTACAAGGAGTTCGTCGGCGCACTGCTCGACGTCACCGACAACATCTCCAGCGGCGAGATCGTGCCGCCGGAGGACGTGGTCCGGCACGACGCCGACGACCCGTACCTGGTGGTGGCGGCGGACAAGGGCACCGCGAGCTTCTCCGACATCGCCAACGAGATCTCCGCCGCGCACAACTTCTGGCTGGGCGACGCCTTCGCCTCCGGCGGTTCGGCCGGCTACGACCACAAGAAGATGGGCATCACGGCCCGGGGCGCCTGGGAGTCGGTGAAGCGGCACTTCCGGGAGCTGGGGCACGACACCCAGACCCAGGACTTCACCGTGGTCGGCGTCGGCGACATGTCCGGCGACGTGTTCGGCAACGGGATGCTGCTGTCGAAGCACATCCGGCTGGTGGGCGCCTTCGACCACCGGCACATCTTCCTGGACCCGGACCCGGACGCGGCCACCTCGTGGGACGAGCGGAAGCGGCTGTTCGACCTGCCCCGGTCGTCCTGGGAGGACTACAACCCCGAGCTGATCTCGGCCGGCGGCGGGGTGTTCCCGCGTACCGCCAAGTCGGTGCCGGTCTCGCCGCAGGTGCGCGCGGTCCTCGGCCTCGACGACGACGTCACGCAGCTCAGCCCGCAGGAGCTGATGAAGGCGATCCTCACCGCGCCCGTGGACCTGTTCTGGAACGGCGGCATCGGCACCTACGTGAAGGCGTCGACGCAGACCAACGCCGAGGTCGGGGACAAGTCCAACGACGCCATCCGGGTGGACGGCAAGGGGTTGCGCTGCCGGGTGGTGGGCGAGGGCGGCAACCTGGGCTTCACCCAGCACGGCCGGATCGAGTACGCCTCGACCGGCGGCCGGATCTACACCGACTTCATCGACAACGCGGCCGGGGTGGACTGCTCCGACCACGAGGTGAACATCAAGATCCTGCTGAACACGGCGGTCGCCGACGGCGCGCTGGACCGGCCGGACCGCGACGAACTGCTGGCCCAGATGACCGACGAGGTCGCCGAGCTGGTGCTCCGGGACAACTACGACCAGGCGCGGGCGCTGAACAACGCCCAGGCCCAGGCCGCCTCGCTGCTCCCGGTTCACCGCCGGATGATCAGCGAGCTGGAGCGGGCCGGTCAGCTCGACCGCGCGCTGGAGGCGCTGCCGTCGGACGAGGAGCTCGCGGTGCGCGGCGAGACCGGGCTGACCGCGCCGGAGTTCGCGGTGCTGCTGGCGTACGTGAAGATCGTGCTGGAGCGGGAGATCGTCAGCGAGGGGCTGGCGGACGAGGAGTGGACGACCGACGTCCTGGTCAACTACTTCCCGACCCCGCTGCGGGAGCGGTTCGCCGACCGGATGGGCCGGCACCGGCTGCGCCGCGACATCGTCACCACGGTCCTGGTGAACGAGGCGATCAACCGGGGCGGCATCACGTTCGTCTTCCGGGTGGTCGAGGAGACGGCCGCCTCGGCGGCGGACGTGCTGCGGGCGTACGTGGTGGTCCGCGAGGTGTTCCGGCTGCGCGAACTCTGGGACGCGGTCGAGGCGTTGGACAACAAGGTCTCGCCCGAGTTGCAGACCAGCGTCTACCTGGACACGCGCCGGCTGCTCGACCGCGCGGTGCGCTGGCTGGTCACCAACCGGCGCTCGCCGATCGACGTGCCGGGGGAGATCGCCCGGCTGCGCGACGGGGTGGCCCGGCTCCTGCCGGAGCTGGAGAGCCTCTTCTACGGCACCGAGCGGGAGGCGATCGCCGCCCACATCGACTCGCTGACCGGCAAGGGGCTGCCCCGCGACCTGGCCGAGCAGGCGACCCGGCTGATGTACAGCTTCGGCCTGCTCGACGTGGTGGAGACCGCCCAGTCGACCGGCCGGGACGTGAGCGAGGTGGCCTCGGTCTACTTCGTCCTCTCCGACCGGTTCCGGGTGGACGCCCTGCTGTCGAAGATCTCCCTGCTGCCGCGGGAGGACCGCTGGCAGACCCTGGCCCGGATGGCGCTGCGCTACGACCTGTACGCCGCGCTGGCCGCGCTCACCGCGGAGGTCCTCGGTTCCACCCCGGACAACCTCCCGCCGGTCGAGCGGGTGCAGGAGTGGGAGCAGGCGAACGCCACCTCGATCCACCGGGCGCACCGGGCCATGGGGGAGTTCGACGAGTCCCGCGCCGACCTGTCCGCCCTGTCCGTGCTGCTGCGGCAGATCCGTACCCTGGTGCGGACCTCGGCGGCGGCCTGACGGAGTACGCACGCCGGCGCGGCCCGGTGGTCGGGTGACCCGACCACCGGGCCGCGCCCGTTCGCGGCGCCCACCCGGCCAAGTGGGTCGGTCACCCGACCACCGGGCCGCGCCCGTCTCCGCGTCCCTACCCGGCCAGGCCGGCGTAGACGACGATGTTGTTCAGGTAGCTGCCGGCGCTGCGGTCGAACACCCCGCCGCAGGTGACCACCCGCAGGCCGGGGGCGTCGGACGGGCCGTAGACCTGCTCGGTGGGGAAGGCCGTTTTCGGGTACGACTTCACCTCGTTCACGGTGAACGTGGCGGTCGAGCCGTCCTCCCGGGCGACGTCGATGGTGTCGCCGGGCCGGAGCGAGCCGAGGTCGAAGAAGACCGCCGGGCCGAGCTTGGCGGAGTCGACGTGGCCGACGATGACCGCGTTGCCGACCTCGCCCGGGCTGGGACCGGGGGAGTACCAGCCGGCCTTCATGGCCTGGTCCAGCGGGGGCACCTCGACGGTGCCGTCCGGGTTGGTGCCGAGGGTCATGATCTCGGCATGCACGCCGATCCGGGGGATCGAGATGGTGGTCGGAGCCGACCGGGACAGTCCGGCGGGGACCAGATCCGGGTTGGGCGAGCCCTGGCTGTCGGGAGCCGGTTCCACCGGCGCCTGGTCGCCGGTGTGCGTGCCGTTCGGGGAGACGGTGCTCGGGTCGGTCGCTCCGGTCTGGGCGAGCGGCTGCGGCGGCCGGGGCGGGGGCACGGTGCGGAAGGACGCGCCGATCATGCCGGCGCCCACCATGGCGAGCAGGACGACGACGGCCGCGCCGGCGGCGCGCCACGGTCTCCCGTGACGGCCGCCGGCCCGTGTCGCCGTCTGGTCAGACGAGACCATTGGCCCGCCGCCGACGCAGCAGGACCAGGCCGCCCAGGGCGGCGGCACCGATCATGCCCGCCCCGCCGGCGGCCATGCCGCGGTCGGTGCTGGTGGTGGTCATGCCACCGTCACCGCCGTCGACCCCACCGCGCGGCAGGACGACCAGCTCGCCGTCGCCGCACGAGCCCTCCAGGTCGTACTTGCCCGGACGGGCGTCCTCGGAGACGGTGGCCTCGCCGAAGTAGACGAAGTCCTTGCCGTGCTCCCAGCTGTCCTCGCCGCGGCCGTAGTCGGACTCGTCGTCCTTGCCGCCCTGCCAGTCACGGCCGTGCTCGTCCTTGCCCTTGTCGTCCTTGCCGTGCTCGTCCTTGCCGTCACGGCCGTGCTCGTCCTTGCCCTTGTCGTCCTTGCCGTGCTCGTCCTTGGCGTCGCGGCCGTAGTCGGACCCGCCCTGCCAGTCCTTGCCGTGCTCGTCCTTGCCGTGCTCGTCCTTGCCCTTGTCGTCCTTGCCCTTGTCGTCCTTGCCGTGCTCGTCCTTGGCGTCGCGGCCGTAGTCGGACCCGCCCTGCCAGTCCTTGCCGTAGTCCGACTCGTCGCCCTGGCCGTACTCGTCGTGGCCGGAGTAGTCGCGGCCCTCGGACCCGCCCTCGCGGCCGTAGTCCTTCTGGTCCTTGTTGTCGCGGCCGTAGCCGGACTCCTCGTCCTGGCCGTACTCGTCGTGGCCCTTGCGGTCCGAGCCCTGGTCGCCGTAGTCGGCGGTGACGCCGCCGCCCGCACCGCCCGGCTTTCCGTGCTCGTCCTTGCCCTCTTCGTCCTTGCCCTGTTCGTCCTTGCCGTGCTCGTCCTTGCCGTCCTTGCCGTGCTCGTCCTTGCGGTTGTCGTCCTTGCCCTGTTCGTCCTTGCCGTGCTCGTCCTTGCCGTCCTTGCCGTGCTCGTCCTTGCCGTCCTTGCCGTGCTCGTCCTTGCGGTTCTCGTCCTTGCCCTGTTCGTCCTTGCGGTCGTCGTCCTTGCCGTGCTCGTCCTTGCCGTCCTTGCCGTGCTCGTCGCGGCCCTGCTCGTCGCCGCGGCCCTCCTCGTCGCGGCCGTGCCGGTCCTTGCCGTCGGGGCCGTGGTCCGCGTCCTCGCCGCGGTCCTTCCAGTCGCCGTGCTCGTCGCCGCGGTCGTCGCGCACGGATTCGAGCTTGACCTTTCCGGTCACCTTCGACCAGACGAAGGCGTGCTCCTGCGCCTCCGGGCAGATCTCGAGCAGCTTGACCTTGTCGCCCGCCTTGACGACGTGCGGCTTGGCGATGACCTTGCCCTCGTCGTCGTGCCCGCCCGCGTAGGCCATCCCCGGGGTGAACACGAGGAGGCCCGCACCGCCGAGAGCAGCACCCGCAACGACCTTCCCGAGCATCTTCTTAGCCATGACCTGCGTCACTCCATCCCTGTTTGTCCTGAGCCCGCCTTCAGTCGAGCTACGACCGACGTTAGACCGTTTCACGACTTATCCGGGGAAACATTCGTGTTTAGGAGTTTGTAGGCAATGAAGGCCCTGCGAGTGCTACGCGGCTTTTGGGGCCTGCCGGGGCGGCCAGGGGGCATGCGTGCCGGCTCGGGTTGTCCCGCGTCGGCTGCGTCCGCCGGACCTCGCCGTACCGTGTGATGGCCGACTCCGCCGGTCTGCCGGCTTCCGGTCCGCCCGCGACGCTTTCGGCGTGCCCGGGGTGTTCGACCCCCTGCGGGAAAAGGCCGAGTCGCATCGAGCCATTGCCATGGAAGCGCTCCCATGCAAGAATCGCTGCACGCGGTTGGGGGAGCCACACCGCGAGTTCAGACGTCGAGGGCAGCCGGGTCACCGGACGGCGTCCGACTCCCCGACCGGTCCCGCGGGCCGGTCGTCCACCACCACCATCACGCCCGGCCGGGTCGGGCACCCCCGAAGAAACCCGTGGCGCCGGCTGTCCTGACGGACGCCGAGTGCCCTTCTGCCGGGCCGTACGCGGATCCGGTCTCGCCCAAGGAGATCAGTGGCATGAATCTGTGGAGAAGGCTGTCCGGCCGCAGCCGGGCGCTCGCGCTGACCGGCGCGGGCGTCCTGGTCGCCGGTGGACTGGTGACCCTCCCGGTCACCGCGGCGCAGGCCGCGACCCAGTGCAGCGTGGACTACACCACGAGCGACTGGCCCGGTGGCTTCACCGGCACCGTGACCATCAAGAACCTCGGTGACCCGCTCAGCTCGTGGAACCTGGGCTTCACCTTCCCGAACAGCTCGCAGCGGGTGGTGAACGGCTGGTCGGCGAAGTGGGCCCAGAGCGGCCAGAACGTCACCGCGCAGAACGAGTCCTACAACGGTTCCCTGGCCACCGGCGCCAGCACCACCATCGGATTCAACGGCTCCTGGAGCGGCAGCAACCCGAAGCCGACCCAGTTCACCCTGAACGGCACGGTCTGCAACGGTGGCACGCCGCCCACCTCGACCCCGCCGACCACGACCCCGCCCCCGACGACCCCGCCGCCCACCACCCCGCCGCCCACGACTCCGCCGCCGACCACCCCTCCGCCGGGGCAGAAGGTCGACAACCCGTACGCCGGGGTGAAGGGGTACGTGAACCCGGAGTGGAAGGCCAAGGCCGAGTCGGTGTCCGGCGGTAGCCGGGTGTCGAACAACCCGACCGCGGTGTGGATCGACCGGATCGCCGCCATCAACGGCACCCCGAACAGCAGCTCCAACGGCTCGATGGGGGTCCGTGACCACCTGGACGCCGCGCTCGCCCAGGGCGCCGGCTACATCCAGTTCGTCATCTACAACCTGCCCGGCCGGGACTGCTCCGCGCTCGCCTCCAATGGGGAGCTGGGCCCCGACGAGCTGCCCCGCTACAAGGCCGAGTACATCGACCCGATCGCCGCGATCCAGGGCGACGCGAAGTACAAGAACCTGCGCATCGTCAACATCATCGAGATCGACTCGCTGCCCAACCTGGTGACCAACACCTCGGGCAACGCGGGCGGCACCGTGATGTGCGACACGGTCAAGGCCAACGGCGCGTACGTCAACGGCGTGGGCTACGCCCTGGCGAAGCTCGGCGCGATCGGCAACGTCTACAACTACATCGACGCCGCGCACCACGGTTGGATCGGCTGGGACAGCAACTTCGGCCCGGTCGCCGACCAGCTCAAGGCCGCCGCCGTCGCGTCCGGCAGCACGGTGCACAACGTGCACGGCTTCATCGTCAACACCGCCAACTACTCCGCACTGAAGGAGCCGTACGTCAAGGTCACCGACACGGTGAACGGCCAGACCGTGCGGCAGTCCAAGTGGATCGACTGGAACCAGTACGTCGACGAGCTCTCGTTCGCCCAGGCGTTCCGGCAGAAGCTGGTCTCGATCGGCTTCGACAGCGGTATCGGCATGCTGATCGACACCTCCCGCAACGGCTGGGGCGGGTCCGCCCGGCCCACCGGTCCGGGCCCGCTGACCAGCGTCGACGCTTACGTCGACGGGGGCCGGGTCGACCGGCGCTACCACACCGGCAACTGGTGCAACCAGGCCGGCGCGGGCCTCGGCGAGCGGCCGCGGGCCAACCCGGAGCCGGGCATCGACGCGTACGTCTGGGTGAAGCCCCCGGGTGAGTCGGACGGTTCCAGCACGGCCATCCCGAACAACGAGGGCAAGGGCTTCGACCGGATGTGCGACCCGACCTACACCGGCAACGCCCGCAACGGCAACAACCTGTCCGGCGCCCTGCCGAACGCGCCGATCTCCGGTGCGTGGTTCGCGGCCCAGTTCCAGCAGCTGATGCAGAACGCCTACCCGCCGCTCTCCTGATCCGGCGGCCGGCCCACCCGCGGCGGCGGGAGTGAGGCACCGCCGCGCGGGTTCCCCGGGCCCCTGGTCGACCCCGCGTCGGCCAGGGGCCCCCGGGCGTCAGGGGACCGTCTTCTCGATCGCCGCCCGGCCCAGCTCGGCCAGGTCGCGGCGGGCCCGCTCCAGATTCTCCGGGGTCATGTCCTGGCCCCGGGCCATCACCAGGTCCTCGGGGTCCCAGGGCTGCTCGGCCCCGGTGCGGATGTTGTCCCCGCCCGCCCCCGTGCCGGTGCCGGTCGCCCCGGTCCCGGCCGCGTACGGGTCGCCGAGGAGGTCCGGCGAGCCGGTGTCGGGCACCGCGCCGTCGGGCTCGGTGAAGACGGGATTGTCCGGGTCGGTGCCACCGGTGCGCAGCTGCGGCACCGTGCTGTCGTCGTCCACCGCGGCGGCCACCTCGGGGGTCTCCTCCAGCGGCCGCTCGCCACCGCGGTCACGATCCGTCATGCTGCTGCCCTCCTGTCCCGTTCCCTGATCCCCACGGCGTACCCGGTGCGGGCCCGGCCATGCCGCCCGGGGCGGCGTCCCGGCCGGCGGTCAGCGCTCGTCGGCGGCGTGCGGCTCCGGCGGCTCGGTGGGGCGCAGCCGCTGCCAGAGCAGCATGAGCAGCCCGAAGGCGAGCATCGCCAGGCCGGCCCAGAGGTTGATCCGGACGCCCTGCGCCTTCTCGATCTCGGCGGACGAGTCGAAGAGCCCCATGAGGCCCACGATCAGCCCGTACGCGACGAACAGGCCGCCGATCACCCGGCGGATGTCGAAGAGCCGGGCCGCCGCGGAGCGCGCCTCCCGCGCGTCCTCGGTCTCGTCGACCAGCGGGTCGTGGGCCTCGCCGTGCTGGTACCGGTCGGCGTCGTCTGCCATGGCGTGCGTCCCTTCCTCAGAAGACCGGGATGTAGAAGAGGGCGGCGAGGACCACGGCGATCACGCCGAGCAGCACCGGCGAGCGGTACCAGGCGGCGTCGCCGGCCAGCGAGTCGTCCTTGAGCGTGGTGTCGGACAGGCCGTAGACCAGCCCGGTCAGCTCGTCGGCCCGCTTCGGCCGGGTCAGCGGCGTCACGATCGCCGCGACCACCGCCACGGTGACGAAGGCGAGGCCCGCCCCCCAGAAGCTCTCCTCCAGGTCGGAGTTGAAGTGGATCACGCCGGCCCGGTAGAGCAGGTAGGTCCCGAGCGCCACCACGGTGCCCGACAGCAGCGACCAGAAGCCGGCCAGCGCGCTCATCCGCTTCCAGAACATGCCGATGATGAAGGTGCCGAAGAGCGGGGCGTTGAACACCGAGAAGAGCGCCTGGATGTAGTTCATGATGTTGCTGAACCCGGCCGCGATGAAGGCCGTGCCGATGCCGATCACCACCGCGACCACGGTGGCGATCCGGCCCACCCGCACGTAGTACTCGTCCGAGCGGTCCCGCTTGAAGTACGCCTGCCAGATGTCGTACGTGAACACCGTGTTGAAGCCGCTGACGTTGGCGGCCATGCCGGCCATGAACGAGGCCACCAGACCGGTCACCGCGATGCCGAGCACCCCGTTGGGCAGCAGGTCGCGCATGAGCAGCGGGATGGCGTTGTTGTAGACCAGGTCGCCGCTCTCGGCGCCGAGCCCCTTGACGGTGATCAGGGCGATGAGGCCCGGGATCACGGTCACCACGGGGATGAGCAGCTTCGGGTACGCCGCGATGATCGGCGTACGCCGGGCCGCGCTCATGTTCCGCGCGGACAGCGCGCGCTGCACCTCGGCGAAGTTCGTGGTCCAGTAGCCGAACGAGAGCACGAAGCCGAGGCCGAAGACGATGCCCAGCCAGTGCGCGCCGAGCGGGTTGTCCGTGCTGCCGGTGCCCTGCCAGGCGTGCAGCCCGGCCTCGCCCAGCTTCGAGCCGCGGACCGCGTCCATCAGGCCGCTGACGCCGCCGACCTTCACCAGGCCGAGCACGGTGATCGGCACCAGACCCGCGATGATCACGAAGAACTGGAGCACCTCGTTGTAGATCGCGCCGGAGAGGCCGCCGATGGTGATGTAGACCAGCACGATGAACGCGCCGATCACGATCGCCACCCAGAGCGGCCAGCCGAGCAGCAGCTGCATGATCAGGGCCAGCGCGTACAGGTTCACGCCGGCGACGAGCACCTGGGCGACCGCGAAGCTGAGCGCGTTCAGCAGGTGGGTCGGGCGGTTGAAGCGCAGCCGCAGGTATTCGGGGACGCTGCGGACCTTCGAGCCGTAGTAGAAGGGCATCATCACGATGCCCAGGAAGACCATGGCCGGCACGGCGCCGATCCAGTAGTAGTGGACCGTCATGATGCCGTACTGGGCGCCGTTGGCGGCCATGCCGATGATCTCGAGAGCGCCCAGGTTCGCCGAGACGAAGGCCAGGCCGGTGACCCACGCGGGCAGCGACCGCCCGGAGAGGAAGAAGTCGACACTGGTGCGGATCGCCCGCCGCGCGGCGAAGCCGACGCCGAGCACCGTGACGAAGTAGAGCGCCAGGATCACGTAGTCCAGGGCATTCATGTTCAACCGCAGACCGTCACCCATCCCGTGCTCCCTCCGTGGCGACTGCGCCCGCAGGTACCCACTTTGCGAAATTTCATGCATGGAGGGCGATCCGCGGACACGGCGGAGCCCCGGCCGTCCACCGGCCGGGGCTCCGTGCGGCGTGGGTCAGCGGCCCAGTACCCGGTCCAGGAAGTCCCGGTAGCCGCGCACGGCGACCCGCAGCTGCTCGGTGTCGGCCGAGCCGGACTCCTGCCAGCCGCCGAGCTTGGCCTTCTGCTCGCGCAGCGCGGCGGAGAGCGCCTCGATCGCCTCCTCGACCAACGACTGCGCCTCGCCGACCGCGGCCCGCGGGTCGTCCACGAAGCGGAGCTGGACGTCACGCCAGCGGTCCCGGAAGTCCTGGGCGGTCTCCGCGGCGAAGAGCGTGGCGGCGTCGGTCGGCACCGCGCCCGGCGTGGGCCGGGCCGCGCCGGCCAGCGCCGCGCCCCCTGCCACCGTCACCAC
>NZ_MUYZ01000154.1:0-15498 GCF_003013775.1 Micromonospora sp. MH33 | reverse complement strand
ACGCCGACCTCCAGCAGGGTGACCCCGTCGAGCCGCCCCGCGACGTCCTCGAGCACCCGGCGGGCCGCCCGGCAGGGCGCGCAGACCGGGGCGGAGAACTGGACCAGGGTGACCGCGCCGGGGCGGACGCCGAGAGCGGCCAGCGCGGCCCGGTGCGGCGCGGCGGCGGCCGAGGACACGGCACGCAGCCGGCCGTCGCGACGGCGTCGCCACCAGCCGAAGGCGGTGGCGGCCGCGAGCACCACGACGAGCACCAGGACACCGGTCAGACGGGGCGGCTGCACGGGTCCAGGCTGCCACGACGACCGACGGCGGGAATCCCACCGTCTCACCCACCGGACGTGACATCGCCTACTCCGGCGCTAGGAAAGGAGAGCCGACCGATGGCACCGCGATCGGCGGTCGTCGCATTTGTCCTCTGGCGCGCCGACCGATCCTGGCAATATTCTCCACTTCGCGCGCAGCAGTTGGAGTTCCTTTACACGCCCGCACACCCGTCGGGCCACCGAGGAGATGCCATGCACTTCGACCACCCCGAGCTGGACCGTCGTACCCTGCTGCGGGCCGGCCTCGGCGCCGCCGCGGTCGCGGTCGTCGGGAGCGAACTCGCCTTCCCGGCCGCCGCGCAGGCCGCGCCGGACGCGGACCTCGACTGGATCATCAGCTGCGACGAGTGGGCCGCCCGCCCGCCGGCGGACCCGCTGTCGATCAGCGCGATCCCGACCAACAAGATCATCGTGCACCACATGGCGTTCCCCAACAGCACGGACTACTCCGAGGAACACGCCAAGCAGCTCGCCCGCGACTGCCAGAACCTGCACATGGACGCCAACCGCTGGTCGGACACCGGGCAGCACTTCACGGTCAGCCGGGGCGGGCACGTCCTGGAGGGCCGGCACGGCAGCCTGGAACGGTTGCAGGCCGGTGACCGGCAGATGATCTCGGCCCACTGCCCCGGCGAGAACGGCCGGGCCATCGGCATCGAGAACGAGGGCACCTACGTCACCGAGACGCCGCCCGAGGAGCTCCTCGACGGCCTGGTGAAGCTCTGCACCACCATCTGCCGGCAGTACGGGCTGCACGCGCACGACATCTTCGGTCACTGGGACTTCCGGGCCACGCTCTGCCCGGGCGCGATGTTCTACCGCGAGTTCCCGGCGCTGCGCCGGCGGGTCTTCGCGAAGCTCGGCACCGACCTGGCCGACGTGCCGGCCCGCCGCTGGCCGGACATCTGGCGCTTCGTCGGCGGCCCGGTGGTGCAGGTCGCCCAGCGCCTGCTCACCTTCCGCGGCTACACCGTCCCGATCACCGGCGTGTTCGACGCCGCCACCGTGGCGGCCGTGCAGGACTGGCAGGCGCGCAACGGCATCCCGGTCGACATCGACGCCACCCTCACGGCACCGACCTGGGAGACGCTCGCCCCCGAGCTGGACAAGGACGCCACCGGCATCCCGGTGGAGACGGTGCAGTTCATGCTCAACTCCAAGGGCTACGCCGAGGTGGCGATCACCGGCGAGTACGACTACCCGACCAAGAAGGCCCTCAAGGACCTGCAGGAACTGCACGGCCTGGCGCCGAACGGCAAGGTCAGCACCACCACCTGGTGCGCCCTGGTGGGGGGTGTGGTGCGCCAGTCGTTCCAGAAGAACTGACCGGCGCACCGGCGGGGAAGACGGTGGGGGCGGCAACGGCGCCGCCCCCACCGTTTCCGTCCACACTCGCCCGTCGCGCCTCCCAGGCCCCGGCCCGTCCCTCTGCGACGATGCCCAGGTCACGACACCGAGGAGGCGAGACGATGACGTCCAGACTCAATCCGTACCTGAGCTTCCGGGACAACGCCCGGGAGGCGATGGAGTACTACCAGCGGGTGTTCGGCGGCGACCTGCGGATGAACACCTTCGGCGAGTTCGGCAACCCGGACCCGCAGGTGGCCGACCGGATCATGCACGCGCAACTGGAGACTCCAAGCGGTTTCACGCTGATGGCCTCCGACACGCCGCCCGGGATGGAATCCACCCCGGGCACCAACATGGCGATCAGCCTGAGCGGCGACGACGCGGACGACCTGCGCCGCTGGTGGGAGCAGCTCGCCGAGGGAGGCACCGTCACCATGCCGCTGGAGAAGCAGATGTGGGGCGACGAGTTCGGCATGTGCGTGGACCGGTTCGGCATGTCCTGGATGGTGGACATCGGTCAGCCCCAGGCCTGACCGCCGGGCGGAGGTGGCCCGAACGGCGGTGTCCACGCTGGTGTGAGCGGCGTTAGCGTACGCGGATCCACGGATCCCGCCGGAGAGGACGACAGTCATGGACGGCAGCCCTCGCGCACACCTCCGACGCCTGGCCAGGCTGGCCACCGCGGCCGCCCTCGCGGTGGCCGGCCTGGGGCTCGGCGCCCCGCCGGCACACGCGGAAGCCGGGCCCAAGGTCACCGTGCTGACCCGCAACCTCTACCTGGGCGGGGATCTCACGCCGTCGATCGCCGCGCCGACCCTGCCGGCGTTCCTGGCCGCGAACGCCGCGCTGCTGAGCCACGTGGACCTGGTCGACTTCCCGGCCCGGGCGGCGCTGATCGCCGACGAGATCCGCGAGCACAAGCCCGACCTGGTCGGCCTGCAGGAGGTGGCACTCTGGCGCACCGGGCCGCTCGGCGACCCGGCGCCGGCCACCGAGGTCCGGTACGACTACCTGGCCCTGCTGATGGCGGAGCTGGCCGAGTCCGGCCACCCGTACGACGTCGTCGTGGTGCGCGACGAGGCGGACCTGGAGGCCCCGGCCGGGGCGCCCTACCTGCGGGACGTCCGGCTCACCATGCGGGACGTGATCCTCGTGCGGCACGGCGGCCGGGTCACGGTGAACGGCACCTCGTCGGGCAACTTCGTCAACAACCTGGTCTTCCCGCTCGTCGCCACCGGCGGCACCGCCACCAGCACCCGGGGCTGGACGGCGGTGGACGCGGTGCTGGGCGGCCGCACCTTCCGGTTCGTGAACACCCACCTGGAGGCGTTCCACCCCGGCGTACGCCTGCTCCAGGCGCAGGAACTGCTGCGCGGCCCGCTGGGCGTGCCCGGGCGGCTGATCCTCGTCGGTGATCTGAACAGCGGACCCGAACTGCCCGACCCGAACAACCGGCTCGCATACCTGGCCCTGGTCGCCGGTGGGATGGTCGACACCTGGCCGATCCTGCACCCCGGCGACCCCGGCTACACCGCTGGCCTGGGCGACGACCTGACCGAGCCGGCCGACGACGTCGAGCACCGGATCGACATGGCGCTGGTCCGCGGCACGGTGGTGCCGGTGGCCAGCGAGATCTTCGGGACTCAGCGGCAGACCCCCGCCGGCCGGTGGGCGTCGGACCACCTTGGACACCAGGCCGTGCTCGCGCTGCCGTAATCGAACCGAAACGTCGGCATTCGCGCGTGGTGAACGGCACCTATCCCGAGGCATGGAACGCCATCAATCATTACCCGGAGGTAGATATGAGTCATTCTCACCTCCGGGCGTGACGCCCGGGCGCGGAGGGCGAGACGTCGGCAAGCGGTAGCCGGGCGCAGCCCCGGCCCGACTCCGCACCCCCGGAGGAATCGCCATGCCCCGTCCCACCACCCGTTCCCGGCTCGCGGCGCTGGCCGCCGCCGCCCTCACCGCCAGCGCCCTGACGGTCGTCGCACCGCCACCGGCCGTCGCCGCCACCACCTTCACCGGCAACGACTACTGCCTCGGCCAGTGCGCCGACATCCTGCCGCCCGGGGAGAACGGCAACGCCACGCTCGCCGCGATCCTCGCCCACCAGGCGCTCGGCACCCGGCCCGCGCACTCCAGCGACCAGCTCGACGAATACGCCAACCTGGTCTACGGCTACGCCGGGCTCACCGACGAACAGATCGCGCAGTTCTACAACGACGCCTCGTTCGGCGTGCCCGACGCCCAGGTGGAGAGCACCGTGCAGCCGCGGGCGGACGTCACCATCGTGCGGGACCGGGCGACCGGCGTACCGCACATCACCGGCACCACCCGCTCGGGCACCATGTTCGGCGCCGGCTACGCCGGCGCGCAGGACCGGCTCTGGGTGATGGACCTGCTGCGGCACGCCGGTCGCGGCACCCTCACCTCCTTCGCCGGCGGCGCCCCGGGCAACCGGGAGCTGGAGCAGAGCATCTGGGCCAACTCGCCCTACACCGAGGCGGACCTCCAGGCCCAGGTCGACGCGCTGCGCCAGAAGGGCGCCCGCGGCCAGCAGCTCTACACCGACGTCACCGACTACATCGCCGGCGTCAACGCCTACATCGACCAGTCCATCAGCGCCGACAACTACCCCGGCGAGTACGTCCTGGCCGGCGCCGGCAAGCCGCAGCACTTCACCATGACCGACCTGATCGCCACCGCCGGCGTCATCGGCCGGCTGTTCGGCGGGGGCGGCGGCTCCGAGATCCAGTCCGCCCTGGTCCGGGTGGCCGCGCGGGCCAAGTTCGGCGCCACCGAGGGCGACCGGGTCTGGCAGGCGTTCCGGTCCCAGAACGACCCGGAGACGGTGCTCACCCTGCACGACGGGCAGAGCTTCCCGTACGGCGCCACCCCGCCCGGCGCGACCGGTGCGGTGCTCCCCGACGCCGGCAGCGTCGTCGCCGAACCGCTCGCCTACGACCAGACCGGCGGGGCCACCACGGCGAAGACCGGCAGCGGCGCCAGCACGGCGAAGACCGGCGGCAGCGCCAGCACGCAGCCGCTGCTCAGCGGCCTCGCCGGGCTGCGGGCGCACGGCATGTCCAACGCCGTGGTGGTCTCCGGACGGCACACCACCACCGGCAACCCGGTCGCCGTGTTCGGCCCGCAGACCGGCTACTTCGCCCCGCAGCTGCTCATGCTCCAGGAGTTGCAGGGGCCGGGGGTCAGCGCCCGTGGCGCCGCCTTCGCCGGGCTGAACCTGTACGTGCTGCTCGGCCGCGGCCAGGACTACGCGTGGAGCGCCACCTCCGCCGCCCAGGACCTCACCGACACCTACGCGGTGCCGCTGTGCACCACCGACGGCAGCGCCCCCACGCTCGCGTCGAACCGCTACCTGTGGCACGGGCAGTGCGTGGCCATGGAGGTCCTCCAGCACACCAACTCCTGGTCGCCGACCCTGGCCGACTCCACCCCGGCCGGCTCATACACCCTGCGGGCGCTGCGCACGAGGTACGGGCTCGTCGCGTACCGGGGGCTGGTGAACGGTCAGCCGACCGCGTTCACCAAGCTGCGCTCGACCTACCGGCACGAGGCCGACTCGGCGATCGGCTTCCAGGCGTACAACGACCCGGCCGCGATGGGCTCCGCGGCGGCCTTCCAGCAGTCCGCCGCAACCGTCGGCTACGCCTTCAACTGGTTCTACGTCAACTCGACCGAGGCGGCCTACTTCAACTCCGGGTCGAACCCGGTCCGGCCGTCCACCGCCGACCCCAACCTGCCCACCCGGGCCGAGGCGGCCAACGAGTGGGTCGGCTGGGACCCGGACACCAACACCGCCACCTACACCCCCGCCGCCGCCCACCCGCAGTCGGTGAACCAGGACTACTACGTGAGCTGGAACAACAAGCAGGCCAAGGACTTCGGCGCGGCCGACGGCAACTTCAGCTTCGGCTCGGTGCACCGCGGCCAGCTCCTCGACGGCCCGGTGCGCGCCGCGATCGCCCAGCGCAAGCTCGGCCGGGCCGACGTCGTGCGGATCATGGCCGACGCCGCGGTGACCGACCTGCGCGGCCAGCAGGTCCTCGGCGACCTGCTGCGGGTGCTCGGCAGCGCCCCGGTCACCGACCCGGCGCTGGCCGACGCGGTGACCAAGCTGCGGGCCTGGCAGCAGGCCGGCGCCCGGCGGGTGGAGACCGCCGCCGGGTCCAAGGTCTACCAGCACGCCGACGCCATCCGGATCTTCGACGCCTGGTGGCCGCTGCTGGCCGCCGCGGAGTTCCGGCCCGGCCTCGGCCCCGACCTCTACGCCGCGCTGGTGGACGCCATCGAGGTGAACGAGGCGCCGTCCGGCGGCCAGAACGGCGGGCGCGACGGCAGCGCCGTCTGGGCGTCGCAGGGCCAGCCGCACAAGGGCTCCTCGTTCCAGTACGGCTGGTGGGGCTACGTCGACAAGGACATCCGCGCCGTGCTCGGCGACCCGGTGGCCGGCGGGCTGGGCCGGTCGTACTGCGGCGGCGGCAACCTCGCGGCCTGCCGGCAGAGCCTGCTCGACACCCTCGCCCAGGCGGCCGCGGTCCCGGTCGGCACCGTCTACCCGGGCGACAAGTCCTGCGGGGCGGGCGACCAGTGGTGCGCCGACGCCATCGCCCAGTCCGGGCTCGGCGGCATCACCCACCCGCTGATCGCCTGGCAGAACCGCCCCACCTACCAGCAGGTCGTCTCGTTCCCGGCGCGCCGCGGCGACGACGTCACCAACCTGGCCCAGGGGCTCGCGGCGACCGCGTCGAGCACCCAGTTCCTCACCAGCCACACCCCGGACAAGGCGGTCGACGGCAGCCTCGGCAGCCGCTGGTCCAGCAGCTACAACGACAACCAGTGGATCCGGGTGGACCTCGGCGCGGCCCGCACCGTCGGCCGGGTGGTGCTGCGTTGGGAGGCCGCGTACGGCAGCGCGTACCGGATCGAGGTCTCCGCGGACGGCGGCACGTGGCAACCGGTGTTCAGCACCACCGCCGGCAACGGCGGTACGGACAACGTCACCCTCGCCCCGGTCAGTGCCCGCTACGTGCGGGTGTACGGGGTCAAGCGGGCCACCTCGTACGGCTTCTCGCTCTACGAGTTCGAGGTCTACGGCCGGTGACAGGTGACCGGCCGGGGGGACCCCACCCGCCGGCCGGCCGCCCGGCATAAGATCATCGGGTGAGCGGCGGCACGGTACCGATCGGCCCGGCGCTCGTCGTCGCGCTCACCGCGCTCACCCTGGCCGGCGCTGCCGTGCTGCGCCTCACCGGGCTCGGCCGGGCCCGGACCGTGCTCACCGCGGCGGCCCGGGCCACCATCCAGCTCGGCGCCGTCTCGCTGGTCATCGTCGCCGTCCTCGGCGCCTGGTGGAGCACCGCCGCGTTCGTGCTGCTCATGTACGTCGTGGCCGCCCTCACCGCGCGCCGGCGGATCGGGGCCGGGGCGCCGGCCCGGGTCGCCCCGCTGGCCATCGCGGCCGGGGTGGCGCCCAGCCTGGCCGTGCTCCTGCTCAGCCGGGCCCTGCCGGCCACCCCGCTCGTGGCGCTGCCCACCGCCGGCATCCTGATCGGCGGGGCGATGACCGCGACCAGCCTGGCCGGCCGGCGTACCCTCGACGAGCTGCGCACCCGGCACGGCGAGTACGAGGCCGGGCTGGCCCTGGGGCTGCTCCCCCGCGACGCCGCGCTGGAGATCTGCCGCCCGGCCGCCGGGCAGGCCCTCGTCCCGGCGCTGGACCAGACCCGCACGGTCGGCCTGGTCACCCTGCCCGGCGCGTTCGTCGGGGTGCTGCTCGGTGGGGCCGGACCGGTCCGCGCCGGGGCCACCCAGCTGCTGATCCTGCTCACCCTGCTGGCCGTGGAGGCGGTGGCCATCGCGGTGGCCGTCGAGCTGCTCGTCCGGGACCGGGCCCGCACCGCGCCCTGAGCCGGGTGTAGCGGGGGCGCGAAGGGGTAACGGCGGCCCGATGACCTGGGTTCGCAACCTGCGCGTCCGACCCGACCTGCTCTATGTCGCGAGCGGGTGGAGCACCCTGGTCACCGACGTCCGCGGCCGGATCGCCGGGGCGGACCCGCAGGGCTTCTTCGCCCGCAACACCCGGGTGCTCAGCCGGGAGCGGATCACCGTGGACGGCCGGGAGCCCGTGCCGTTCGCCACCGCCGACGTGGGCGGGCACGCCCAGCTCTCCTACGCCGAGCTCGGCGACGGGGAGGCGCTGCCGTCGCGGGCCGCGTACCTGACCGTCGAGCGGTTCGTCGGCCCCGGGCTGCGCAGCCGGTTCACCGTGGTCAGCTACGCCGCGCGGCCGCTGCGGTTCCGGCTCGGACTGGCGGTCGAGGCGGACTTCGCCGACACCAGCGAGGCCGAGGCGGGCCACCGGCTCCAGATCGGCGAGGTGCGGCCCGGGTGGGATCCGGCCGCCGCGGAGCTGGTCCTCACCTACCGGCACGAGGGGCTGGACCGGGCGGTGGCGGTCCGGATGCGCGCCGACGCCCCGGTGGCGTACGCCGACGGCGGATTCACCGTCGAGCTGGTCGTGCCGCCGGGCGGCCGCGCCGGCGTGGACCTGCTCGTGGAGCCGGTCTTCGACGGGACCCGGCTGCCCGCGCCCCCGGCCACCTTCGCCGAGCCCGACGACCCGGCCGCCCGGGCCCGGGCCCGGCTGGACGCCGAACTGGCCCGGCTGAGCAGCAGCAACTTCGACGTCACCGCGGCCTGGCGGTGCGCCGTGCGCGACCTGGCCGTGCTGCCGCTCGGCGAGCCGGCCGGCCCGGCGGCGCCGATCGCCGGCCTCCCCATCTACCAGGAGATCTTCGGCCGGGACACGATGACCGCCTCCTGGCAGGCACTGCTGGCCGGCCCCACCATGCTGGCCGACAGCCTCCGGCTCAACGCCCGGCACCTGGGGCGGCGGCTGGACGACTGGCGGGACGAGGAACCCGGCAAGCCGCTGCACGAGGCCCGGCAGGGGCCGGTCTCCCTGCTCGGGCTGAACCCCTACCGCGCCTACTACGGCGACTGGTCCACGGCCCCGGACTTCCTGGTCTTCCTCGGGCAGTACCTGGCCTGGACCGGCGACCTGCACACGGTGCGGGAGCTGCTGCCCACGGCGGGCCGGGCGCTGGAGTGGATCGACCGGTACGGGGACCCCGACGGCGACGGCTTCCTCGACTACCACTGCCGCTCCCCCGGCGGGCTGAAGAACCAGGGCTGGAAGGACTCGGACACGGCGATCGTCGACGAGCGGGGCGAGGTGGTGCCGAACCCGATCGCCAGCAGCGAGCTGCAGGGCTACTGGTACGCCGCCCTCCGGCACGCCGCCGTGGTGTTCACCGTCACCGGGCACCCGGCCCGGGGCGCCGCCCTGCTGGCCCGGGCCCGGGCGCTGCGCCGGCGGTTCCACCGGGCGTACTGGCTGGCCGACCGGGGCTGCTACGCGATGGCGCTGGGGCCGGACAAGCGGCCGGTCCGCTCGACCAACTCCAACGACGGTCACCTGCTCGCCACCGGCATCGTGCCCACCCGGGTCGCCGAGAAGGTGGCCGACCGGCTGCTCGCCCCGGACATGTTCAGCGGCTGGGGCGTGCGGACCCTGTCGGCGGAGCACCCGGCCTACAACCCGTTCAGCTACCACCGGGGCAGCGTCTGGCCGGTGGAGGCGGGCACCATCGGCCTGGGGCTGGCCCGGTACGGCTGCTGGCCGCACCTGCACCGGCTGGCCGAGGGCATGTTCGACGCCGCGGCACTCTTCACCGAACACCGGCTGCCGGAGGTGCTCAGCGGCCTGCCCCGGGACGCCGCCCACCCGCACCCCGGCGTCTACCCGAACTCGTGCTCCCCGCAGGCCTGGTCGGCCAGCGCCGTGGTCGCCCTGGTCCAGGCCCTGCTGGCGCTGCGCCCGGCCGCGCCGCTGCGCACGGTCCTCATCGACCCGCACCTGCCGGCGTGGCTGCCCGACCTGCGGCTGGAGGGCGTACGGGTGGGCGGCGCGACGGTCGACCTGACGGTGCGGCGCCGGCGCGGCGGGCGTACCTCGGTGCGGGTGCGCGGCGACCGGCTCGCGGTGGTCCGCCGCCCGCCCCGGCAGGCGATCGCCCTCGCCCGTCGGGAGGTGTAGCCGGCACCGGGCGGGGTAACCCGGCCGCGCCTGGGGCCGAGAAGGAAGGACCGGCATGGAGAGTCGCGCGAAGTCGATGGGGCACGCAATCCACCCCATCCTGATCGTATTCCCGCTCGGACTGCTCGCCACCTCGGTGATCTTCGACATCCTGTACCTGATCACCGACCGGACGGGCTTCCAGGTCTCCGCCGCGTACACCATCGCCGCCGGCGTGATCGGCGGCCTGGTCGCGGCGGTGTTCGGCCTGATCGACTGGCGGGCCATCCCGGCCGGCACCCGCGCCAAGCGGGTCGGCGCGACGCACGGCCTCGGCAACGTGGTGGTGCTGGTGCTGTTCGCGGTGAGCTGGCTGCTGCGCCGGGGGGCGGACAACTGGGACCCGAATGCCGGTGCCCTGGTCTGCAGCTTCGCCGGCATCGTGCTGGCCGGGTTCACCGGCTGGCTCGGCGGCGAACTGGTCGAGCGCCTGGGGATGAGCGTGAGCGACGACGCGGGCGTGAACGCGCCGAGTTCGCTGTCCCGCCGGCCGCGTGCCCGCGGCGCCTGATCCCCGCGGCGCCGCTCCCGCATCCGGGCAGGTGTAAGCGCCTATCCGCCGGGAAACCCGCGCCGGCCCGGGTGGCCGACGGGGCGCCACCGGGCGCGCGAGAAGGGACGAGCGGATGCGGGCGATCACTCTCGACCGGGACGGGGCGGCGCCGGCCGCCCGGGACGACCTGGCCCGGCCCAGCCCCGGCCCGGATGAAGTGCTGGTCCGGGTGCGGGCGTCCTCGGTCAACGCCTTCGACCGGAAGGCGGCGGCCGGGATGATGCGCGGGTCGATGGACTACCGGTATCCGGTCGTGCTCGGCAAGGACTTCGCGGGCGAGGTCGAGGCCATCGGCGGCACCAGCCCGTTCCGGGTCGGCGACGCGGTGTTCGGCGTGCTCATGCGTCCCTACCTGGGCGAGGGCACGTGGGCCGAGTACGTGACGGTCGGCGGCGGGGACGGCATCACCCGGGTCCCCGACGGCGTCGAGCTGTCCACCGCGGGCGTGCTGGGGCTGGCCGGTGTCACCGCCCTCGACGCGCTCGACGCGCTGGCCGTCCGGCCGGACGACACGGTGCTGGTGGCCGGGGCGACCGGCGGCGTCGGCGCGCTGGCCGTGCAGTACGCCCGGCTGGCCGGCGCCCGGGTCGTCGCCACCGCCCGCCCCGGCCCCGCCACCGACTTCGTCCGGGACCTGGGCGCCGCCGAGGTGGTCGACTACACCGGCGACCTGAACGGGTCTGCTCGCCGCCGGCGGGCGGCTGGCCTCCACCATCGGCTTCGGCCCCGACCAGCACCCGGCGGCCGTCTCGATCTTCGGCAGGCCGGAGCGGACGACGCTCGACCGGCTCGCCGGCGACGTGCTGGCCGGCCGGGTCCGGGTGCCGGTCGACCGCCGCTACGAGCTGGACGAGGTGCCCCGGGCCCTCACCGAGTTCTCCGGCGCCCTGGGAAAACTCGCGGTCAGCATGCCCTGACCGGCCCGGCGTTCGAACATCTGTGCGAACATGTGCTGGTGTCGAGCGAGGCCACCATCCTGCACGCCGACCTGGACGCGTTCTACGCCTCCGTCGAGCAGCGCGACGATCCCCGGCTGCGGGGCCGTCCGGTGATCGTCGGCGGCGGCGTGGTCCTCGCCGCCAGCTACGAGGCGAAAGCGCGCGGGGTGCAGAGCGCCATGGGCGGCCGGCAGGCCCGCCGCCTCTGCCCGGACGCCGTCGTGGTGCCGCCCCGGATGGCCGCCTACACGGCGGCCAGCCGGGCGGTGTTCGAGATCTTCCGGCGGACCACCCCGCTGGTCGAGGGGCTCAGCATCGACGAGGCGTTCCTCGACGTGGGCGGGCTGCGCCGGCTGGTCGGCCCGCCCGCCGACATCGCGGCGGAGCTGCGCCGGGAGGTACGCCGGCAGGTCGGCCTGCCGATCACCGTCGGGGTGGCCCGGACCAAGTTCCTCGCCAAGGTCGCCAGCGGGGTCGCCAAGCCGGACGGCCTGCTGGTCGTCGCCCCGGAAGGCGAGCTGGCCTTCCTGCACCCGCTGCCGGTGGAGCGGCTGTGGGGCGTCGGCCCGGTCACCGCCGCGAAGCTGCGCGAGCGGGGCCTGCGTACCGTCGGGCAGGTGGCCCGGCTGGACGAGCCGACCCTGGTGTCGCTGCTCGGCGCGGGCGCCGGCCGCCACCTGCACGCCCTCGCCCACAACCGGGACCCGCGCGCCGTGCAGGTCGGGCGGCGGCGCTCCTCAATGGGTGCGCAGCACGCGCTGGGCCGCGAGCCGCACTCCCCCGCCGAGCTGGACGCCGTGCTGGCCGGGCTGGTCGACCGGGTCACCGGCCGGCTGCGGACGGCCCGGCGCACCGGCCGCACGGTGACCCTGCGGCTGCGGTTCGCCGACTACACCCGCGCCACCCGCGCGCACACCCTGGACAAGCCGACCGCGCAGACCGCGCCGCTGCGGGCTGCCGCCCGGTCGCTGCTGCGCGCCGCGCTGCCGGAGATCGAGACCCGGGGCGTCACCCTGATCGGGGTCGCCGTCGGCAACCTGGACGACGGGCACGTGCAGCTCACCCTGCCGTTCACCCGCGAACCGGGGCCGGCGCTGGACGCCGCCGTGGACGCGGTGCGGGACCGGTTCGGGTCGCGGGCGCTGACCCGCGGGGTCCTCCTCGGCCGCGACCCGGGGTTCGAGATGCCCATGCTGCCCGACTGACGGTACGGTCCACCGGTGTCGATGTTCCGCACCCCGCAGGTGATCCTGTTCAGCGAGGACGTGCCCCGGGCCGCCGCCTTCTACGCCGGGCTGGGCTTCACCGAGACCTTCCGGGTGCCCGCCGAGGGCCCGCCGATCCACGTCGACCTGACGCTGGACGGCTACCGGATCGGCATCGCCTCGGTGGCGTCCACCCGGGACGACCACGGGCTCGACCCGGTGGACGGCCGACCCGGACGGCAACCCGGTCCAGCTCGTCCAGCCCCTGCCGGCCGACCGGTCGTGAGCGCGCGGCCGCGGGTGCCCCCACCGGCCGCGGGGACCGGCGCCGCCCGGCGCCTCCTCCCTGGGTAGGAGGCGGCGTCTCGGACCTGCGGCCGGCATCGGGGCTTCAGGTCGGGCGCGCCGGGGCGGCCCGGCCACCAGCATCTACAGGCATGACTACCGTGCTGAACCGGGCGGCGCGCTGGCACCGCCCCCTGATGCTCTTCGTCGCGGCGATGGCGGCGCTCACCGTCGTCGCGGCCGTCGGCGTGCTGGCCGACCCGCGGGTGCTCACCGGCGTGCCGATCTGGCTCAAGCCCCTGAAGTTCGCCATCTCGTTCGTGCTCTACGGCGCCACCCTCGCCTGGATGCTCACCCTGCTGCCGCGCCGCAGCCGGATCGCCGAGTGGGCGGCCACGGTGATCGTCGCCATGGCGGTCGTCGAGATGGCGATCATCGTCACCCAGGTGCTGCGCGGCACCACCAGCCACTACAACGGCACCACCCCGCTGAACGGCGCCCTGTTCTCGGCGATGGGCGCCGCGATCATGGTGCTCTTCGTCGCCCAGCTGGTCATCGGGATCGTGGCGCTGCTGCGGCCGACGGCGGACCGGGTCGCCGGCCACGCCGTCCGGCTGGGCCTCGGCCTGTCCCTGCTCGGCATGCTGGTCGCCATCCCGATGGTGACCCGTACGCCCGATTCGGCGGCCGAGGGGATCAGCGGGGCGCACAGCGTCGGTGTGGCGGACGGCGGGCCGGGGCTGCCCCTGGTCGGCTGGAGCACCACCGGCGGCGACCTGCGGATCGGGCACTTCGTCGGGCTGCACGCCCTCCAGGCGCTGCCGCTGCTGGCCATGTTGCTCAACCGCTTCCTCGGCGACCGGCTGGACGAGCGGACCCGGGCCCGGCTGCTGCTCGTCGCCGGCGCGGCGTACGGCGCGGCCACCCTGCTGCTCACCTGGCAGGCGTTGCGCGGGCAGCCGCTGCTGCGCCCGGACGCGCTCACCCTGGCCGTCACGGCCGCCCTGGTGGCCGCGACGGCGACCGCCGCCGGCGCGGTGCTGGTCCGGGGGCAGCGCCGCGCGGACGTGGTGGTGGTCGCGTGACCGGGGCGCTGTTCACCCTGACGTTCGCGGTCGCCGCACCGTTCTGGGCGCTGATGATCCTGCTGCCCCGCTGGTCGTGGACCGCCCGGATCGTCGGCTCGCCGCTGATCGTGCTCCCGGTCCTGCTGATCTACGCGGTCCTGGTCCTCCCGGCGCTCGGCCGGGTGCTGCCGGTGGTCACCGCGCCGACCCTGGAGGGCGTCCGCGACCTGCTGGGCAGCGCGGACGGCGCGGCGGCGGCCTGGGCCCACATGATCGGGTTCGACCTGTTCGTCGGCCGGTGGATCTGGCGGGACAGCCGGGAGCGGGGCATGCCGGCGCTGCTCATGGCACCGGTGCTGCTGCTCACCATCCTGCTCGGGCCGCTCGGCCTGGCCGTCCACCTCGGACTGCGGACCGGCTGGGCCCGGCCGGCGGGTTCCCCGGTTTCCGAGCCCACCGCCTAGGCTGGCGTCGTGGGCTGGGTGGGACGCCTGTTCGACGCACGCGACACGCTCGCGCGGATGCTGCTGCTGGACCTCAGCGGCCTCGGCTACCTGGTCTTCGGCGCCCAGGGACACCACGGCCCGACCAGCACGCAGTGGGTGCTCGCCCTGGTCGCGTTCGGCACCGCCCTGGCGTGTCACCGCCGGCCGCTGGTGAACCTGGTGGCGCAGGCCGCGCTGCTGGCGGTCGCCTTCCCGCTGGTCGACGACACGACGATCAACCAGGTCGGGGCCAGTTGGGCGCTGCTGGAGCTGACCATGTGGGCCGGGAGGCCCCGGACCATCTGGCTGGCCGCCGGGCTGCTGGCCGCGGTCGACCTGACCGACTCGATCGGCGACCCGGTCCGGCGGCTGCTCTCCGGTGTCTTCGGCCTGACCGTGGAGGTCGGCCTGCCGCTGCTGCTCGGCCTGGTCATCCGGACCACCCGGGAGTTGGCCCGGCAGGCGGAGGAGCGGGCCGCGGCGGAGCAGCGCCGGCGGGAGTCGGAGAGCCGGGCCGCCCGCGCCGACGAGCGCAGCGCCATCGCCCGCGAGTTGCACGACGTGGTCGCGCACCACGTCGCGTCGATGGTGCTGCGGGTCGGGGTGGCCCGGCACGTGCTGCCGGACCTGGATCCGCGGGTGAGCGAGGTCTTCGACGACGTGCACGGCACCGGGACGGCGGCCCTGAACGACCTGCGCCGCCTGGTCGCGGTGCTGCGCGACCCCGACGGGGTACGCGGCGACGCCGCGCTGACGGCGATCGAGCCGGCGGCGCTCCCGGCGGCGCTCGACGCGGCCGTGGACCGGGCCCGCCAGGCCGGAATCACCGTGGAGGCCGACGTCGACCCCGGGGTCGGGTCACTGGACGCGGTGCGGGGCCAGGCGGTCCTGCGACTGACCCAGGAGGCACTGACCAACGTGGCCAAACACGCCGGCACCGCGGCCCGGGCCCGGCTGGCCGTGGCGGTGGTCGACGGAGCCGTGCACTGGGAGGTGTCGGACGACGGCCGGGGGTCGGTGCCGGCCGCGGTGCCGGCCGGCGGCGGCCACGGCCTCACCGGGATGCGGGAGCGGGTCGAGGTGCTCGGCGGGCGGCTGGAGGCCGGCCCCACCGGCGCCGGCTGG
>NZ_MUYZ01000153.1:0-15539 GCF_003013775.1 Micromonospora sp. MH33 | reverse complement strand
GGGGCCGGTCGGGGCACGGCGGCGGCCGGCCCGGGTGGGCCGGTGCCCGTCCCCGGCGGGGGGCGGGCGGCTGGGAGCGCTGCCGTCGGTCACGCCGGTCGATGCTGCCGGACCGGTGGGGTGCCGGACAAGCGGGCTAAGCGAAAGCTAAGACGGGCTCATGGCCGCCGGGCACGTGGCGCGGACCGTCACCAGGCGACGCCGATGCCGTCGCCCGGGTACCAGTGCCCGGCGGGGGTCTCCCGGTACGCGAGGAACCGCCGGCCGGTCCGTTCGGCGTGCTCGGCGAGGACGTTGGTGGCCGTGACGTTGTCGGTGAGCAGCACGGCGCCGGGGGCGAGCTTCGGTTCGACCGCCTCGAACTCGCTGCGTTCGTGCACCCGGCTGTGGTCGCTGTCGTGCAGGAAGAGGTCGACCGGCCGTTCGAGCGCGCCGATCGAGGCGACCGAGTCGCCGATGACGAGGTCGACCACGTCGGCCCACGGGGTGGCCCGGGCCAGGTAGCCGGCCTCGGGGTTGATGTCGAGCGAGGTGAGCCGGCCGGGGTGGCCCTCGGCGGCGTTGCGGAGCAGGGCGGCGGCCAGGACGCAGCTGCCGAGGCCCTTGTCCACCCCGGTCTCCACGACGTGTGCGGGTTTGCGGGCGCGGACGATGGCGTACCAGCCGATCCGGCGGGCGTAGCGGACCTGCCGGTCGGCCAGGCCGCGGCGGGAGGCGGCGGCGGTGGCGGCCTCGATGTGGGCGCGCAGCTTGTCGTCGCCTTCGATCTCGGCGAACCAGCCGCGCACCTGCCCCACGGGGACCTCGCAGGTCACGCTGACGAACCAGGCCAGGTGGTGCCGGCTGAGCTTGGTCAGCTCGTACGTGTAGTTGTGGTGCTCCCGGGAGGTGAGCAACCATCGGGCGGAGGTGCGCAGCACCCGGGCGTCGTGCCGGGCCACCCGGGCCAGGCGCTTGGGGAAGGCGGCGACCGGTGCCAGCCGGGTCCGGGCGATGGCCCGACGGAGCTTCGTTGCATCCACCCGTGCCGTTGTACCAGGTTCGGGGTGACGGTTGAGGAGGAAAGCGCCGAACGGGTGGCGGAGGCTGGCCGGTCGGACGAGGGTCGGCGTGACGGAGCGTGAGTCAGTAGCATCGCGCGCATGCCAGATGCCCAGCAGACCGTCGACCCGGAGTCGGACGCGCCGTCCGAGGTGGACCGGACCGGCGAGGAGGCGACCCCGCGCCCGCGTCGGCGGCGCGGGCGGCGCGTCGCCCTGATCGTGCTGCTGGTGGTGGTGCTGCTCGTCGGCGGCGGCGTGGGCGGCGGGTTCCTCTACCTGCGCTCCGTCGATTCCCGCATCGAGCGGGTCGACGCCTTCCAGGGCGTGCCGCAGGAGGCGCGCCCGCCCGTCGCCGCCAAGGGCGCCATGAACATCATGATCCTGGGCAGCGACTCGCGGGACCCGGAGAACACCACCGGTTCCCGGTCGGACACGATCATCGTGGCCCACCTGCCGAAGGACCGGAAGAGCGCCGAGCTGGTCTCCATCCCGCGGGACACCTGGGTGCACGTGCCGCGCTCGAAGGACGGCCAGCACGGCGACCGCGACGCGAAGATCAACGCGGCGTACGCGTGGGGTGGGGTGCCGCTGATGGTGCAGACCGTCGAGCAGTTCACCGGGGTCCGGATCGACCACGTGGCCATCGTCGACTTCGCCGGGTTCAAGGACATCATCGACGCGATCGGCGGCGTCGACATCGACTCCGAGCGGGAGTTCACCTCGATCCACCCGCCGTTCCGGAAGTTCGCCAAGGGTGTGCAGCACATGGACGGCGAGACGGCCCTGGACTGGTCGCGGCAGCGCAAGCAGTTCCCGGACGGCGACTTCGCCCGGATCCGGCACCAGCAGCAGGTGATCCGGGCCATCCTCGACCGGGCCGCCTCCGGCGGCATCCTCACCAATCCCGGCAAGCTGAACGACTTCGTCAGGGCGTCCTCAGCCGCGGTGTCGGTCGACAAGGGGATGTCCCTGCTCGACATGGCTGGCGACCTGCGCAACCTGCGGGGCGGCAACCTGTTCTTCTTCACCAGCCCGACGAAGGGCACCGGTCGGGTCGGCACCGAGAGCGTGGTGTTCCCGGACCCGGCGAAGGTGCGCACCTTCTACGACGCGGTGCGCCGCGACGCGGTCAAGGAGATCGTGGGCAGCGCCCAGCGGTGACCCGCTCGGCGGTCAGGCGCCCGGCCCACGCGGATGCCTGCTGCCGAGCAGTTCGATCATGGCCGCGTGTGCCGGCTTCGGCCGGTACTGGGCATCCAGCAGGCACGCCACCCCGTAGCCGCGGTGGTAGCCGGGGATCCAGCTCCGTGCGTCGGTGAAGCCCCACACGGTCAGCGACACGCAGGCCGGCAGGGACAGGCAGGCAGCCAGGACGTCGCGGTAGACGGCCGCCTGCTGGCGCAGCTTCTCCGGGCCGGCCGGCAGCTTCACCCGGACGTCGAGTTCGGTGATCGCGACGGAGACGCCGAGAGCGGCGAAGCGGCGCAGGTTGGCGGCGAGACCCGTGGGCGGCCGGTCCGACTCCAGGTGGGCCTGGAAGCCCACCCCGTCCACCGGCACTCCCTGGGCGCGCAGGCCCCGGACCAGCTTCAGCAGGGCAGCGGCCTTGGGGGTCTGCGCCTCCGTCCCGTAGTCGTTGATGAACAGGCGGGCACCCGGGTCGGCGGCGTGGGCCCAGCGGAACGCGTCGGCGATGTAGCCGGGACCGAGCTTGCGCAGCCACAGCGTGTCCCGTAGCGAGCCGTCCTCGTCGAGCGCCTCGTTGACCACGTCCCAGGCCCACACCCGGTCCCGGTAGCGGGAGACGACGGCGGTGACGTGCGCACGGAGCACGGCCCGCAGCCGCTCCGGCGACCAGTCCGGCGACACCCACTGCGGCACGTCGTTGTGCCAGACCAGCGTGTGGCCGTAGACGGACTGGCGGTTCCGCTGGGCGAAGTCGACGAGCTGGTCCGCGCCGACCCAGGTGTTGACCCCCTCCGAGGGCTCCAGGTTGCGCCACTTCATCGCGTTCTCGGCGGTCACCGTGTCGAACTCGGCGGCCAGCACGTCCCGGTAGGTGGAGTCGAGGCTGAGCGCGCGCCCGTCGATGGCGGTGCCGATCCGCACCCCGGACGGCATCAGGTCGCGCAGCTTGTCGCGCTCCGGTGTGGCAGCCGGTGGCGAGGGCGTCGGCGAGCCGGCGGCGGACAGGCCTCGGGAGCGGCCGTGGCCGCTCGCGGCGACCACCACCAGTGCGGCGAGCAGGACGGCGCTGACCGCCAGGGTGACCGCGAGCAGCGGGGTGTGCCTGGTGGCGCGAGGAACATCGCCGGTCACCGCGGGGACGGCTCGGCGCCGAGCGCCCACGGCGCGCGGGTGAAGTTCAGCCGGGCACGGTCGGCGAAGGCCACCCGGGACAGGCCGGGCACCGCGTCGTCGGTGAGCATGGCGGTCAGTATTCGGGTCACCTCCGCCGGGTCGCGCGGGACCCGGCCGAGTCGCAGCGACGCCGGCTGGGCGATCTCGTCCAGGAAGTCGTCGCACTTCTTCTGGTACGGCACCAGCGTGAACGGAACCCCGGCCAGGTAGGCGAAGACGGCGCCGTGCAGCCGCATGTGCAGGCCCAGGTCGCACCGCTTCATCTCGTCCCAGCACGCGCGTACGCCGTCCCGGGCGGTGACGACGCGGACGTCGCAGAGCCCTTCGACGGCGGCGCGCAACCGCTGGCTGACCCGCTCGTCCCCGTGCACCGGGTGGGTGTTGAAGACGAAGACGGTGACATCCACCGGCTCCTTGAGGACCAGGGCGCGGACCCCCTCGATCAGTACGTCCTCGCGCCGCCGGGACTCCTCGTCCCCGGCCTCGTAATCCACGCCGAGCAGGGTCACGCCCAGGCGGGCCCGCCGCGTCCGCCGGGGCGTCCGAGCTGGGACGGGTTCGCCGAGCGCCTCGGGGAGCAGGCCGGCCAGATCCCCGGCGGGCACCAGCAGGCCCGGATGGCCGGCGCCCCGGAGAATGTCCGCGGAGGCGAGGTCGCGCACCCCGATGAAGTCGATCCGGCGCAGCACGTCGAGCAGCCGCCGCTCGGCGACCGGTGACAGGAAGGGCCCGACCGAGACACCGAGGGCGGCCATCGGGTGCCCGGACACCCGGGAGAAGAACGAGAAGAGCTTCTTCTCGCTGAGCGGGCCCATCTCCCGGAACACCGACCCACCACCGAAGACCACCATGGAGGAGCGCCGGAGCAGGGCGGCCTTGTTGAGCAGGGTGCCGGCGCGGCCGGTCACCCCGCCGCGCACGTACCAGCGGGGGTCCATGCCGGTGCGGTCGCCGGGCAAATCCACCAGCGGCGGCGCCGCGAAGACCGGCGCCGCGGAGCCCCAGTACGCCCGGAGCGCCCAGTCCACGACCACGCAGAAGGCGTTGTCCCCGACGTTGTCCATGCCGTAGTAGCCGACGACGAGTGGACTGCGGGCGGCGGGCGCTGGCTCAGGACGCACGGGACTCCTCCCCGGTGAGGCGGCGCCGGACGTCCCGCCAGGACGGCAGCGTGGCACCGGCGACCACCCGCCGGCGCACCGCGACCCAGAAGAGACAGCAGAGCGCGATCTCGGCGACGACGGTGGCCGTCGCGGCCCCCATGATGCCCCACGCCGGTATCGCCACGGCCAGCGCGGCCAGGTAGACGGCCGCGCCGACGCCCTGGTAGGCGACCTTGCGCCGGAGGAGGCCACCGCTGGTGAGCAGGGACGCCACGGCGGCGCCGCCGAAGCGGAACGGGATGGCCAGGGCCAGCACGGCGAGCACGGTGGCCGAGTCGGCGTACTCGGCACCGAGCAGCACGGGCAGCACCGGGCCGGCGGCCACCGCCACGAGCGCCGCGACCACCGCCCCGAGCAGCACCATCCCGGCGCCGCCGTAGCGGTAGGCCAGCAGGATGGCGTCCCGATCGGAGCCGGCCCAGCGGTGCAGCTTGGCGAGGAAGTACTGCTGGTAGACGACCCGCGGGACCAGGTAGACGGCGGCCAGCACGGACATCGGCACGGACAGCAGTGCGGCCGCCTCGGGGCTGAGGAACTCGCCGGCCACCACCGTCCCGAGGTACATGCCCAGCAGGTAGAAGACGTTGCCCAGCACGAACGGCAGCGCACCGCCCAGCACGTCGCGCACCGCCACCGGCCGGTCCGGCGACAGCGGGGCGCCGGCCCGGACATGCCCCTCCAGCGGCATGACACCGCGCAGGAACGGGCGCATCACCGCCAGGCAGGCCACCACGGTCAGCAGAGCGACGACGGCGTACCCGGCCGCCGCGGCGACCACGCCCAGGCCCGCGGCCCACACCGCGAGCACCACCAGCACCCGCCCCAGGTGCGGTGCGAACTGGAGCGCCGACAGCCCCCGGTAGTCGCCCCGCAACTGTTGCACCGACGCGACCAGGCCCAGGGCGGCCTGCGCGACCACCACGGCGGCCAGCAGCACCCGGACGGTCGCCGCCCGCGGGTCGGGAAGCGCCCCGAAACCCCACAGCAGCACCACCGCGACGATCAGGGCGGAGCATGCCGCGACCACCCGCACGGAGGGCCCGACCCAGCGGTACGCCTCGGCGCCCCGCTGGCCGAACTGCTGCAACCACAGCTCGGACACGCCGAACACGGCCAGCGGGGCGGTCAGCGAGATCAGGGCGAGGGCGGCCGTGAACGTGCCGAACGCGGCCTGCGACAGGCTGCGGGCCAGCAGGACCTGGGTGGCGAACGCGGCGACGGTCACCCCGACCTGGCTGAGCCCCAGCATCCCGAGGTGCACCAGCATGGCGACGAGCCGGTTGTCGCGTCGGGACCGGACGGGACGGTCGGCGGGCAGCTCAACGGCCGAGGGTGACAAGCCACTTCCCCGCTTCACTCAGGGCACGCAGGGCCTTTATGCCCAGGCCGGCTCCCGGCACCGCGGACGGCCGGTACATGTCCACCAGGCGGAACCAGAACCCCAGGCCGCCCATCCGGCCCCGGGTCACGTTGCCGTCGTGGCGCCGGAACAGCACGATGGGATGGGCCAGCCGGCGCGGGTGTACGCCGGCACGCAGCGCCCGCAGCACCAGCTCGATGTCCTCGAAGAGCCGGAAGCTCTCGTCGTAGCCGCCGATCCGGTCGATTACCCGGCGGTCGATGGTGGTGCCGGAGTGCTTGAACGGCAGCCGCGGCCGGGTCAGCACGCCGAGCAGCATCCGGCGGGGGGTCCGGTACTCGGGTAGCCGGATCGTGCGCGCCCGGGCCCCGCTCACCTCGCGGTAGTCGGTGTAGACCCAGTGCGCCCCGGTGGTGGCCAACAGGTGGTGCAGCCGGGCAAGCGCGTCGGCGGAAAGCTCGTCGTCGGAGTCGAGCACGGTGACGTAGCGGCCGGTCGCCATCCGCAGCGCCATGTTGCGCGCCTGCGCGATGCCGCTGGGCGGCTGCGTGAACACCCGGACCCGGCCGTCCGCGGAGAGCATCGCCTCGCCCAGCACGCGGGTGACCGGCACCTGCGAGCCGTCGTCCACGACGACCACCTCGAAGTCGGGGAAGTTGTTCGCGAGCACGCTGCGGACGGCGTTGACCAGCAGCACGGCCCGGTCCCGGACGACGATGCACACCGAGAAGGTGGGGACCACGCGCGGCGCCTCGGCCGGCTGGGGCAGGTGGCGGGGCCGCCCGACACCCTGGATCCCGCCGGACAGCTCCACCCCGTGCTCCCGCAGGGGGGCCGGCGGCCAGAAGCTCATCGAGTGTCCCCGCCTTCCTCCGCCGCCGGGGTCGTCTCCCGGTCGATGCTGATCAGCAGCACCGCACCGAAGACGAAGAGCCAGAGGAAGTACGGGTAGGCCAGCGGCTTCTGGGTCAGTCCGAAGAGGACGAGCGTGGCGTAGAGCACGGCCAGCGGCAGCCGCCCGGCCGGGCTGAGCCGGGCCCGGATCAGGCGGTAGAGCCCCACCAGGACGGCGATGGTCAGCCCCACGCCGACCACGCCCCAGATGACCAGCACCCGCAGCCAGTCGTTGTGCATGTCCCACGGCTCGTAGCCGAAGCCGAACAGCCACACGTCCAGCGGGGACCGGTGCAGGATCTCGGCCACGTCGTTCCAGATCGCGCCCCGACCGTGCATGAACGTGTCGGAGCGGACGTCGAGCGACCCCACCTCGGTGAGGGTGACGTGGGCCTTGTTGCGGACGGTGGCACTGGACAGCGCCCCGGCCGCGGCGGCCACCACGACCACCGCCGCCCCGACGGCCAGCGGGAGCCGCCGGCGCGTCATGCCGGTCCGCCAGCCGCGCAGCCGCCGCGCCTCGAAGGCGACGACGATGACGGCCAGGCAGACGATGGTGAAGCGGTGCAGCGAGACGATCCCGGTGGCGACGAAGAGAACGATGAGGGCGTAGCGCACCGCGGCGCGCACCCGCAGCCGGTCGCCGAGCACGTAGATCAGGAACACCGCGAACATGAGCAGCCGGCCGAGCGACATCGGGTGGTAGTAGCCACCGGAGGCCCGGCCGATCTTCTGTCCGGGCAGCTCGAAGTAGAACGAGTACGGGAGCACCCCGGCCACCTGGAGCCAGGCCAGTACGCAGTGCACCACCGCGGCGGCCACCACCACGCCCGCGACCAGCGCGAGCCGTCGGGAGCGGAGCCAGCCCGGGCGCAGCAGCGCGAGACCGAGCAGGGCCAGCGGGGCGAAGCCGACGACCAGGCGCAGCGCCTCGGCGGGAATGGCCGAGGTGGGCTCCAGGTGCGGGCCGTAGATCGAGTAGCGGCGGACGTCGAAGAGTTCGAGCAGGTCCTCCCGGGCCGGCACCGCCAGGTAGTCGATGCCGGACATGACGAGCATCGCGACCAGCGCCACCAGCATGTAGAGCAGCGGGCGGGCGGGCAGCCGGCGGCCGGTGTACACCACCGCCGCGAGCGCGCCCAGCATGAGCAACGCGCCCAGCACCGTGACGACGACGCCGACGTCGAGCGCGTCACCGGCCTTCGACTCGCCGACGTCGAGCAGCGGCTTGACCGCGACCAGCGCCAGCGCCCCGGTGACCGCGTGGCGGGCGAGGCGCTCGATCCGGGTCGCCGGGGCGTCCGACGACGCGGCGCCCGGTGCGGGATCCCGGGCCGGCTGGGTCAGGGTCTCCATCAGGGCGTGCGTCTCCCAAGGTCTGTCGCCACCACAACTACCGCCGGTGCGGTCGGTCCCGATGGCGGCGGCAATGGCTACACCTGACCACCGTCCTGTCCGGACGATCTGGGTCAGGCTCGAAACAGGAGGACGATATCAGCGGAGCAGGAGCCCGCGATGCCCCGAACAACGTGGTCCATACCGCATCCGGCCCCTTCGAGTGGGGCGCTGAGCAGCACATCGGACGGGTCCGGTTCATCGGACACATCACCATGACGGTGCCGCTGCCCGATACGTGGAGCCGCCTTGCGGTCGGCGCGACCGGTCCGGCAAGCTGACAGCCGATCACGGCCGGCCGCGCGACGCACGGGCCCGGCCACCGCCCCCTCGCGGAAGTGTGGACAGGTGCACGGACCGGCCGAGCCCAAGACGATCAGCGTGGTGATCGCCGCGCACAACGAGGCGACGGTGATCGGCGGTTGCCTGGACGCGCTGCTCGCCGACGCCGAGCCGGGCGAGTTGGACGTGGTCGTGGTCGCCAACGGCTGCACCGACGCCACGGCCGAGGTCGCCGCCGCGCGCCCCGGCGTACGCGTGGTGGAGCTGGCGGAGGCCGGGAAGGCCCGGGCATTGAACGCGGGCGACGCGGTGGCGCGCGGCTTCCCCCGCTTCTACCTGGACGCGGACGTGGTGCTCAGCCCGGGTGCGTTGCGGCGGATGGCCGAGGCGCTGACCGCCGACGGGTCACCGCCGCTCGCGGTGACCCCGCAGCGGGCGATGGTCACCACCGGACGTTCCCTGCCCGTGCGGGCCTACTACGCGATCAGCACCCGGCTGCCCATCTTCGGCGACGCGCTCTTCGGCCGCGGCACGGTGGGCCTGTCCGCGGCCGGCCGGGCCCGGTTCGACACCTTCCCGGGCGAGATCGCCGACGACATGTTCCTCGACTCGCTGTTCACCTCGGCCGAGAAGAGCGAGGTGTCCGGGGCGACCTCGTACGTGCAGGCGCCGCGCCGGACACCGGACCTGGTCCGCACCCTGGCCCGGGTGCGGGCCGGCAACACCATGCTGCGGGCCAGTCACGAGGGGGTGCGGCCCTCGGCGCGCTCGTCCTGGCTGCGGGACGTGGTCCTGCCGCGGCCGTGGCTGGTTCCGGCGGCCGCGGTCTACGTCACGCTGACCCTGGTCGCGGCGGCGCAGGCCCGCCGCCACCCGCGCGACGGCTGGGGCCGGGACAACTCCACCCGCTGACCGGGTCAGCGCTGGCGTCGGCGCAGCAGCAGGGCGAGCAGCCCGACCACCAGCGCACCGCCGAGCGCCGCGAAGATGACCGCCGGCAGCGCCGAGGGGTTCGGCTCGTCGGCCGCCAGCTTCTCCCGGTCGGCGGCGCTCTGCCGGTACGCCTGCGCGAGAAGGTTGGTCGGCTCGGCCTCCGCGACCGCGGCGAGATGGGACACCGCCGTGCCGCTGCGCCCGGTGAACCAGGCGTCGAGCCCGGTGCGGTAGAGCCGGTCGGCGTCGGAGAGGCTGTTGCTCACGCCCGCCTCGCCGAGCAGGCTCGTGGCGGCGGAGACCGGCACGAGGGCCCGGTTCGCGCCACCGTCGGCCGCCCGGTCGCTGTCCACCACGCCGACCACCCGGCCGGCGGTGTCCACCGCGATGCCGCCGTGCGAGTAGATCCCAATGTCGTCGTTGA
Organism: Micromonospora sp. MH33; assembly: GCF_003013775.1. Lineage (NCBI taxonomy): Bacteria > Bacillati > Actinomycetota > Actinomycetes > Micromonosporales > Micromonosporaceae > Micromonospora > Micromonospora sp. MH33. The sequence continues at coordinate 5,684 of NZ_MUYZ01000153.1, read as the reverse complement.
CCCGCTGGACGGCGACGCTGCCCTGGTCGCCGGTCCCGGTCACCTGCACCACCTTGGACTCGACGGTGAACCGGGCGCCCCGGAAGGCGGTGTCGGTGGTCTGGTAGCCGAGGAGCAGCAGCACGCTGCCCGGGCCGGGGCCCTCCGCCGGGCCCAGCTCCACGGCGGGCAGCTTGGCCTGGGAGAGCTTGACCACAGCCAGGTTGCCGGCGTCCGGTTCGAGCACCCGGACCACCTGGCCGGGGACCGCCGGACTGGCGGCCAGGTCGCCCCGGGCCACGTTGAACTGGCCGGAGACCTGGCTGGTGAAGGGCGAGGCCGGGTCGGTGCCGGTGAACCGGGTGGTGGCCAGCTTGGTCCGGACGTACCCGTCGAGGCCGGCCGCGGTGAGCCGCTTCTGGTCGACGAGGATCCGGCCCAGCGTGTAGAGGGCCCGCTCGCGGGCCGAGTCGTCGGTCGGCCGGACACACTGGCCGTTGGTGACCACCATCCCGTCGGCGTTCACCACGAAGCCGGAGCAGCGCCGCTTGAACGTGACGGGGGTGGGGCTGATCGGCGCGTTGCTCTTCGCGTCCCGCAGCATGCCGGTGAAGCTGGCCTCGACGAAGACCAGCGACGGAGCGGCGATCGCGAGCGCGCGCTCCTCGGCGCTGTACGGCGCGGCCTGCGTCCAGGGCCTGAGCCCCGGAACGGCGGCCGACGCCGCCGGCGCGGCCGTCGCGAAGCTGGTCGCCGGGTCGGGTCCGGACGGCGAGTCCTCGTCACCCGAGTTCGCCCAGAGCAGGGCGCCGGTGCCGACGGCGATGACCAGGACGGCCAGGACGGCCACGAGGGCCACGGTCGGGACCCGCCGGCGCGCGGGCTGCGACACGGGCTGGATGCGCCGCACCGGATCGGCGAACGGGTCGGCCAGCGGCGCGTCGGCGGGCGGGACCGGCCGCGCCGGCGAGATCGGCGCGGCCTCGACGGGCTGCTGCTGCGGCACGACCGGCTGCGGCGCCTGCCGGTGCGGCACCGGCTGCTGCGGCACCTGTTGGTGCGCCGGCACGGCGGCGTGCATGGCCCAGGGCAGCGGGGCTCCCGAGGTCGGGGTCGGGGTGCCGGAGACCGGCGCACCGGAGACCGGCTGCGGCGGGTTGGCGACCGTGCCGGTGGCGGGGATCAGAACGTCCGCCTCCGCCTCTGCCGGGTGCAGCTCCATGCCGAGGGTCCGGAACAGCCGCTGGGCGCCCATCCCCTCCTCCGAGGGGTACGCCACCCAGGGCTTGGCGGCGGCGAAGTCGGCGTTGACGTAGCGCTGCCCGTCGGGGCTGTGCGCCATGGCGTTCGCCGCGTTGGTGAACGCCTCCCGCCACGGCTGGTCCGTCGCCGCGGCGCCGTCCAGCACCGCCACGGTCACCAGCCGGTCCTGCCCGTCGATGGCCCACCACGCCGTGCCCACCTGGCACACGCCGAGCGCCTCGGTGAACCTGTACGGACCAACCGGCTGCATGCCACATCTCCTCTGCTCACCCGCCGTGCGGATAGTACAGAGCGGGTGCCCGCCCGTTCGCCCGCCAGTGGGTGGCCCCGACAGGGGACTTCCGGTCCGCCCGGACCTCACGGCTCCCGCCGGGCAGCGCCATACGCGAAACGGGTGGCAGGCAGCGCACCGCCTGTCACCGGCCGTTCTCTCGCTCAGTCGCTACGGCTGATGCCCAGGGACTCGGCGAAGCTCAGCCCTTCGGACAACTCCCGGTGGAGGACGTCCGAGCCGGCCTTTACTCGCCACCGGTACGGTGGCGGCCCGCCGAAGATGCGCCTGGCCCTGCGACTCAGTTCACCCGGATTTCGACGAGAACCGCCTGCGGCGGCTCACTACCGGTGCCCGGCCGGATCGGCACCGACTGGTTCGGCGGGATGGTGAACTTCTCCTGCCCCTCGGGCAGGTTGGCGGTTGCCTCCACGGTCTCCGTCCCGCCGCGGATACCGAAGGTCCCCGGAATCTCCAGGGTCAGGTAGCCGGTCGCGCCGAGAATCTTGAAGCAGTGGAAGGTGCCGGCGAAATCGACGATCTGTTCCACCTGGATCTCGCCCGCCGCGCACTGGATGTCGTCGTCCATCGAACGACTGGCGGTCCACATGATGTGGCCGTCACCCTTGTAGAGCTTGAGCCCGTGGTCCGCCAGGATCTTCGCGGCCCCAGGGTAGTTGAAGTCCTCCTCCAGCGACGGCTGTGTGTCAGCCGCCGTCGACATGGTGGCCGGAACGATTACAGCCGCTCCGGCCGCGACCGCGGCCAACCCGAGCCATGGCGTCTTCTTCATTGTTCCCCTCTGGTAATCACGACTTGCAAAACTGCGGGCACGGCCCCGGCCTGAAGATCATCTTTCGCCAGAAAGGATCACCATGTTGACCAGTTCTTCCTGTGCGGAAACACCGAACACGACGGGGCCACATCGGTAGGAGCCGACTGCTCGACCAGTCGAGAACTCGACGTAGCTCGGTTGCTGGTTCCCAGACATTCCCAGGTGGGCAGCTTGATGAATCACACGCCGCACAGGCTCCTCGTAATCGGGCGTCCGCTTCCACGGCCACAGGTACCTGTCCAGCACTGGGACACAATTTTCGGACTCTGATGTAGAAGTGGCTGCGGGCGCGTGGTCGACCTCCGGCGGTGGATCGATCACCGTTACCTGCACGAGCGCTCCCGACACCGGATCGATTTTCAGCTCGGCCTCGCCTCCGAGCTCGCCGCGGAGGCGCAGGTACAGCGGCTGACCACCCTGGGTCACGTCGAACGAGACCTTCAAGGGGATATAGGCGTCAGCCTCCACCACGGCCCCTTGGCAGGGTGCGGCGCCAAGAACTCTCAACACGCGCAAACTCCTAGCCGAGATAACGTGCGTGCTTCACGGCCGGCAGCCGATCCGTCGCCCGCTTGGAGAACTCGAGCTCCCAGTCGCCCACCACCATCATCTGGTTCAGCGGCACTCCGTTCTTGGTCGCTTCATTCACCGCCGCCTGCAGGCTGGACAGCTGAGCCTGCACCGCCACCTTGACCTGCTCCGGGCCGTGACCGCTCTTGATTAACCCGTTCGCGTATTCCGCGATGTGCTCGGTCGCGTTCGGGTGGACCCAGACCTCGGCGGCATCGAGACTCAGCTCGAAGGACTTCGGCAGCTCGGTGCCCGGGTAGTTGGGCTGAGTGCCCCTGATGGCGTCCCACACCGTCCCTGTTCCGCAGTTGTGGACCAGGACATCAACGGAGCCGGCACCGACGTGGTACGTGTGGAGGTCCGCGACACTGAGGTTGTAGACCCGAGCCAGCTCGGTCCGGCTGGCGACAGCCTTGACGGAGACCCACGTACCGGCCGAGGTCTGGAGCCACTGCCCCGGTTGCAGCGCCTCGGCGGGAATCCATGCCTTGAGAGCCGGGACCCAGAACGGATGGTTGTGCGTAGCCGTGATGGTGGCGGTGCGCTCCCCGCCGTCGCCGTCAATGTCGACGTCGAGCTTCACAAGCGTCTTGGCGCCGTACGTGGTGATGGTCGCGGTCACCGCCTTGCCGGCCGTCAGATGGGAGACCGGATCGGTGGCCAGCACCTCATCGCCGACCTCCACCTCTTCGATCGGCTTGTGCTGACCGTTGGCGAGGAGGACCGGCGTGCCGGGGGTGAAACTGCTCGTCTTGCAGCCCTTGGCGAGAGCCTCCACAACATTCTGGATATTGCGTAGCTTGTCGGAGTTCTTGAGGCCCTTCAGGCCGCTCCCGAGGTAACCGACCACCGGAATGGTCGCCCCCAACGAAAGCAGGCCACCAACCCAGTCGCCTCGTTTGAACGAGATCGCCGCGTCAACCGCATCACATGCTTCGCCGGCACCAGGGATGAGACCACACATCCCGAGGACGAACTGGAGCATGTCGAGCAGCAGGTCCGGGTTCTTGTCGACGAAGCTCTTGAGGTCCGAGAGCATGACGCAACCGGCCGAGTTGCTGTTGGCCGGCGCGCTGCACTTCGCCGGATTGATCACCGAGGTGGCGAAGTCCTTGTAGACCGAGAGGCACTGCGTGGACAGCGCGGAGTCCGGGACAAGGCAGCTCCAGGTCTTGAAGCCCTCGGCGGCGGTGCCGGTGCCATTCGGACCGGTCCCGCTCGCCGTGCTCCTCTGCTGCGCCTCGAACTGCTTGAGCTTCTCGGTGTAGATTGCCGCCGCCTCGTTGGCGGCGAGTTGGGCGGCAATCGCGTCGGCACCGGCAGCAGAAGCGGCCCTCGCGGCATCGGCCCTGGCTCGGTAGGCGGCCTCGGCATCGAACTTGGCCCGCTGGGCGGCCGCTGTTGCCGTGGCGGCCGACTTGGCGGCGCTGTTGGCGCTGCCTTGCGCGGAGTTCGCGGCATTGCGAGCGGTCGCGGCGGACTGAGCCGCCTGGTCAGCCGACTGCTTCGCCTCGGCCGCAGACTGCTGCGCCTGCGTGGCGTACTGGGCCGCCTGGTTGGCGGAGGCAGCCGCCTGCTGGGCGTAGGTGTTGGCCTCGGCCGCCTTGCCCGCCGCAACGGCGGCCACGCGGTTGGCCTCCGCGGCGTCCGACTGAGCGGAAGCGGCGTACTGCTGCGCCTGAACGATCAGCGCACGGACTGCGGAGACATGAGTCGCCTGCTCGTAGTCGCGCTGCGCCGCCTGATACCGACCGGTGGTCAAGAAGTAGGAGACGTAGGAGGGAGGACCAGCGAGCGCGACCTGTCCAGCCGCCTTCACCTCCGGACCGCCGGTGTCCATGATCCGGTAGATTTCGAGCCGCTCGTCCGCCGTGCGGGGCGGGTACTGGCCGCTGCGCAGGAACTGGTGCCGATCGGCGTTGGTGCCCGCCAGGGCCTTCTCCGCCGCCGTCTTCAGCGTCGGGCCGGCGGTCTCCAGAATCTTGTAGATCGCCAGCCGATCCGCCGTCGACTTCCCCACGTAGTTCCGCGTCCGCAGGAACGTCTGCACCGCCGCGTCGTCACCGGCCAGGGCGGTCTGCGCCGCCGTCTTCTCGTTCCCGTCCGGAAGCGTGTCGATCAGATGCCACACCCGTGACCGGTCGTCCTGACCGACCGCGAACTCGCGCCCCTGCGTCAGCCAGGTGCGCACCTCCACCAGGCCGCCCGTGACAGCTTCGGACGCCGCCGCCTTGGTCCACTCTCCGCCGGTCTCCATGAGGACCAGGGCGGCTCGGCGCCCGCGGTCGAGCATCACCGCGTCGGAAACACCGGAGGCGGTCGCTTCATCAAGGAGTCTCCGCGTCGCGGGATCGACACGGTCCTCTTCGGCGGTGTCCCAGAGCAGTTTGCGGTTCCAGGCCGCGACCGCACCTGCGTCGGCATTCATCTGCTGATCGAGCAGTGCGGCGTCCTGTGCCGCCTGGACCCCCTGCTCGGTGGCCTCGGCGAGCCGGGCGGCGTCCTCGTCCCGGGCGAGCTGTTCGAGCTGCACAGCCTGGTTGGCTGCGGCAACGGCGATATTGGCCGCCTCCACCGCTGCCGCCGCGTGCTTCGCCGACTCCGCGGCGGCGGTGGCCGCCTCACCGGCCTTGTCCGCGGCGAGGTCCGCCGCGACCGCGGCAGCCTCGGCGTGGGCGACCGCCTGCTCGGCGTACCGGAAGGCGTCGTCGGAGGCCTTGGCGGCCTGCTGCGCCAGGGCGTACGCCCGGTCGGCCGCACGCGCGG
>NZ_MUYZ01000152.1:0-15559 GCF_003013775.1 Micromonospora sp. MH33 | reverse complement strand
GCGGGCCCTGCTGGGCGCGCTGCCCGGCCGGCGGCGGCCGGAGGTGCCGGCCGTGGAGCTGGCTGTCGCCGGGGTGCCGGTCGGCCCGGCGCACCTGGCCGACTACGACCGGGTCTGCGGGTTCCGGCTGGCCGACCGGCTGCCGGCGACGTACCTGCACGTGCTGGGCTTTCCGCTCTCGCTGCGGCTGATGACCGCGCCGGAGTTCCCCATCCCGCTGACCGGCGTGGTGCATGTGGCGAACCGGATCACCGTGCACCGGCCCGTGGAGGCCGGCGAGACGGTGGACTTCCGCACGTACGCCGAGAACCTGCGCCCACACGAGCGGGGCCGGCAGCTCGACGTGGTGCTGGTCGGCTCGGTCGACGGCACGGAGGTCTGGCGGGGCGTCTCGACGTACCTCGGGAAGGAGCGCACGGCGGGCGGCGGCCCGCGGCCCGACCGGGGTGATCGCCCGACCCCGCCGGCCGCCTCGGCGCACTGGCGGGTGACCCCCCGGGTGGGGACCGACTACGCCCGGGTCTCCGGCGACCACAACCCGATCCACACGTCGAGGCTCGGCGCGCGGCTGTTCGGCTTCCCGCGCCCGATCGCCCACGGCATGTGGAGCAAGGCCCGCTGCCTGGCGGCGCTGGAGAGCCGGCTGCCGGAGGCGTACACGGTGGAGGTGGCGTTCAAACTGCCGGTGCCGCTGCCGTCCACGGTGGCCTTCAGTGCCTCCGCCAGCGGCGGGAGCTGGGACTTCGCGCTGCACGACGCGCGGCAGGGGCGACCGCACCTGGTGGGCACCGTCCGCTGAGGAAAGAGAGGGCTTGGCGTTCCCTCTTTCGTGCGCTAAGTTGTTCTCAGATTGAGTTGTTCTCATGCTGAGAGAGACGAGACGACGTGAACGAGCAGGACTTCCTCGCCGCGTACGACCCCCGGGACTACCCGGCGGTCGCGGTCACCGTCGACGTGGTCGCGCTGACCATCCGCGACGGCGCGCTGCACCTGCTGCTGATCCGCCGGGCCGCCCCGCCCTACGCGGGGCACTGGGCGCTGCCCGGCGGTTTCGTCCGCCCCGACGAGGACCTGGCCGCCGGCGCCCGGCGCGAGCTGGCCGAGGAGACCGGCCTCGGCGGCGAGCGGCTGCGCCGGGTCCACCTGGAGCAGCTCGCCACCTACGGCGGGCCCGACCGCGACCCCCGGATGCGGGTCGTCTCGGTCGCCCACCTGGCCTTCGCCCCCGACCTGCCCGACCCGGTCGCCGCCACCGACGCCGACGACGCGACCTGGCTGCCGGTGACCGCGCTGAGCAGCCGGCAGCTCGCCTTCGACCACGGCCGGATCATCGACGACGGGCTGGAGCGGGCCCGGTCCAAGCTGGAGTACACCCCGCTGGCCACCCGCTTCCTGGAGCCCGAGTTCACCATCACCGAGCTGCGGGCCGTCTACGAGACGGTCTGGGGGCACCCGCTGCACGCCGGCAACTTCCACCGCAAGGTGCTCTCGGTGCCCGGCTTCGTGGAGAGCACCGGCGCCAGCACCGAGCGCGGCGGCGCGCGCGGCGGTCCCCGGGCCAAGCTCTACCGGGCCGGCGACGCCCGGCTGCTCCACCCGGCGCTGCTGCGCCCCGCCCGGGAGGAGACGGTGCGGTGAGGACCGAGGACGCCATCCGGCTGGTCGCCACGGCGCGCGGCGACGCCGACCTGTTCGGCACCCGTGCGCCGGCCCGCCGCTACCGCGAGCTGGTCACGGCGCTGCACCCCGACCGGCTCGGCGCGGTCGACCCGGGGATACGCGCCGCCGCCACCGACGCGCTGATGGCGGTGACCGCCCGCTGGCGTGGCGGCCGCGGCGCCGAACTCGGCGACTACGCGTTGCGCCGGATCGCGTACGTCGGGGACCTGGCCGACCTCTACGACGTCGGCCAGGACCGGCTGCTCAAGCTGCCCCGCAACCCGGCCGACAACGACCTGATGGCCCGCGAGGCGCTCGCCCTGCGGCGGATCGCCGAGCGGGGCGACCCGCGCCACCTGCCCTACGTGCCCCGGCTCGTCGACCACCTGCCCGCCCGCGACCCGGCGACCGGCGCGGAACGGCTGGTCAACGTGGTGGCCGCGGCACCCGGGCTGCACAGCCTGGACGAGGTGCGCCGGGCGTACCCGGACGGGCTGGACCCGCGCGACGCGGCCTGGATGTGGCGGCGGCTGCTGGTCGCCCTCGGCCTGGCCCACCGGGCCGGGGTGGTGCACGGCGCGGTGCTCCCCCGGCACGTGCTGATCGAGCCGGGCGCGCACGGCGTGGTCCTGGTCGACTGGTGCTTCGCGGTGGTCGGCGAGGGCGCCGTCCCGGCGCTGGTCCCCGGCCACGAGGACTGGTACCCGGCCGAGGTGACCGCGCGGCGGCCCGCCGGCCCGGGCACCGACCTGGCCATGGCCGCGCGCTGCATGACCTGGCTCATGGCCGGCCGGGCGCCACGCGAGCTGCGCGCCTTCGCGGCCGGCTGCACGCGCCCGAAGCTGGCCGCCCGCCCCGACGACGCCTGGCGGCTGCTCGGCGAACTCGACGAGGTGCTGGACCGCCTCTTCGGCCCCCGCACCTTCCGCCCCTTCACCCTCAATCCCTAGGGAGGCTGCCATGGGCAGCGGAATCTGGTCCACCGACGTGTACGACGCCGCCGACCGCTACCGGCGGGCCACCGGCGCGAGCGCGTTCTCGTACAGCGACAGCGGGGCGCGGACCGTGCACCCCGCGCTCGACCCTCGTGGCGCGGTCCGGGAGAGCCGCGACTCGGCCGAGCACCCGCGGTCGACGCCCATCGCGGTCCTCTTCGACGTGACCGGCTCGATGGGGCACGTGCCCCGGGTGCTCCAGAGCAAGCTGCCGCAGCTGCTCGGCCTGCTGCTCCGCCAGGGGTACGCACCCGACCCGCAGCTCATGTTCGGCGCGATCGGCGACGCCACCTGCGACCGGGTGCCGTTGCAGGTCGGCCAGTTCGAGTCCGACAACCGGATGGACGACGACCTCGGCCGGATCGTGCTGGAGGGCGGCGGTGGCGGCCAGATGACCGAGTCGTACGAGCTGGCCCTGTACTTCATGGCCCGGCACGCGGTAACCGACAGCTGGGAGAAGCGGGGGCGGCGCGGCTACCTGTTCATCATCGGCGACGAGCTGGCGTACCCCCGGGTGGACCGGCGGCAGGTGGCCCGGCTGATCGGCGACGACCTGCGCGAGGACGTGCCGCTGCGGCAGATCGTCGACGAGGTGACCCGGCGCTGGGACACCTACTACCTGCTCCCGGCCGGCAGCGCGTACGCGGGCAGCCGCAAGGTGCTCGACTTCTGGCGCGACCTGCTCGGCCAGCACGCCGTCGAGCTGGACGACCTGGACGCGGTCTGCGAGACCATCGCGCTCACCGTCGGCCTCGGCGAGCAGGCCATCGACCTGGACGCCGGGCTGCGCGACCTGGACCGGGCCGGGTCGACGGCCGGTCGGACCGTCTCCCGGGCGCTCGCCCGCCTCGGCGGCGGCCGGCGCACGGTCGCCACGCTGCCGTTCGCCCCGGCCGACGGAAGCGGGGTCACCCGGCTGTGAGGCACGTGATGGTGGTCGACCTCGGCTACGGCGACGCCGGCAAGGGCACCGTCGTCGACTGGCTCTGCGCGAACCGGCCGGTGCACACGGTCGTCCGGTTCAACGGGGGCGCGCAGGCGGCGCACAACGTCGTGCTGCGCGACGGACGGCACCACACGTTCGCGCAGTTCGGCGCCGGGACGTTCCGCCCCGGGGTCCGTACGCACCTGTCGCGGCACGTGGTGGTGGACCCGCTGGCGCTGGCCGCCGAGGCCGACCACCTCACGGCGGTCGGGGTGCCCGACGCGCTCGACCGGCTGACCATCGACGGGGAGGCGCTGCTGGCCACCCCGTACCACCGGGCCGCCAACCGGGCGCGGGAGATCGCCCGGGGAGCCGACCGGCACGGCTCCTGCGGGCTGGGGGTGGGCGAGGCGGTCGCGTACGGCCTCGCCCACCCCGACGAGGCGCCCCGGGTGGCGGACTGCCGTCACCCGGCGGTGCTGCGCCGCCGGCTCACCGCGCTGCGGGACCGGCTCACCGCCGAACTGGGCCCGCTGGACGCCCCGCCGGTCGAGGACTGCCTGCCCGCGTACGCCGGCTTCGCCGACCGGGTGGCGATCGTCGACCGGGGGTGGCTGTCCGGGGCGCTGCGGGCCGGGACCTGCGTCTTCGAGGGGGCGCAGGGGGTGCTGCTGGACGAGTGGCACGGCTTCCACCCGTACACCACGTGGAGCACCACGACCTTCGCCAACGCCGAGGCGCTGCTCGCCGAGGCCGGGCTGGCCGGCACCGCGCAGCGGCTCGGCGTGCTGCGGGTGACCACCACCCGGCACGGCCCCGGGCCGCTGGTCACCGAGGACCCCGCCCTGCCCTTCGCCGACCCGCACAACCCGACCAACCCCTGGCAGGGCCGGTTCCGGTTCGGTCACTTCGACGCGGTCGCCCACCGCTACGCCCTGGCCGCCGCGGGCGGGGTGGACGGGCTGGCCCTGACCCACCTCGACCTGGCCGGCCCGGCCCTGCGGATCTGCCGGCGCTACGACACCGTCGACCGGCTCACTCCCGGCCCGGCCGGCGACCTGGACCGCCAGGCCGCGCTGACCGCCCGGCTACTCCGGGCCCGCCCGGTCCTCGACGAGGCGCCCACCGACTGGCCGGCGGCGGTGGCGGCCGAGCTGGGCGCGCCCGTGCTGCTCACCTCGCACGGCCCGACCGCCGAGGACAAGGTGCGCGCCCTGGCCGGCGCCGTTTCCGCTCCCGGCTGACACCCCAGCACCGAGCATGAGGGCATGGGGGACGTGCTCGACCTGCTGCGCCAGACGGTGACGTCGCCGTGGGTGTACCTGGTGATCATCGCGGTCACCGCGCTGGGCCCGCCGCGGTGCCCGCGCCCGGGCCACCGCGCGCCGCTGACCGCGGGTCAGCCGGCCGGCGGATGCCAGGTGATCCCGCGCAGCAGCTGGTCGGCGCCGAGCCAGGCCACGTTCATCATCCGGGTGGCGGTCTTCTCCGGGTCGGCCTCCGGGTGGTCGGCAAGCCAGTCGGCCAGCGACTCGGTGGCGCCCACGAGTGCGTACGCGACGACCTCCAGGTCGGTGGCGCGGACCTCGCGTCCCCTGGCGCGCAGCGCGTGGTCGAGCATCCCGGCCACCACCTCGACCAGCCGGCCGCGCATGGTGGCCAGCTCGGCGGCGAACGGCTGCTCGCCGCGGGCCTGCCGGTAGAGCACCGCCCAGCCGTCCCGGTGCGCGCCGACGAAGCCGAAGAAGGCGCGTAGCCCGCGCCAGAGCCGCTCGTCGGCGGGCAGGTCGGAAGCGGCCGCCCCGGCGATGGCCTCCATCATCCGGGTGCCCTCGCGGTGCAGGCAGGCGACGAAGAGCTCCTCCTTGGTGCCGAGGTACGCGTAGACCATCGGCTTGGAGATGCCGGCGTCCTCGGCGATCTCGTCCATGCTGGCCGCATGGAAGCCCCGGCGGGAGAAGACCTTGACCGCCGCGTCGAGCATCTGCTGCTCGCGCACGGCGCGGGGGAGGCGCTTGAAGGTCGGTGTGCTGGACACCCTTGCGAGCATACCTACTCGTGCGTAAGGTTACGCCAGAGTAACCAAAGTCGGCTCGTCCGAGAGGTGCATCCCCCATGAGTGACTTCGACCCGACCAACTTCGCGAACGTCGGCCCGAAGGAGTTCGCGCAGCTGGTCAAGTCCACCCCCGACGACAAGCTCGCCGAGGTCATGTCCGGCGACCTGCGCGGCAAGATCCTGAGCGAGGTCTTCAACCGGATGCCGACCCTGTTCCGGGCCGACCGGGCGGGTTCCACCAACGCGGTCATCCACTGGAACATCACCGGTCGTGCCGACGGTGGCACCGACACCTACGAGATCGTCATCGAGAACGGCACCTGCACCGTCTCGGAGACCCCCACCCGGGACCCGAAGCTCAGCCTCACCATGGGTCCGGTCGAGTTTCTGAAGATCGTCTCCGGCGGCGGCAACCCGGTGATGATGTTCATGACCGGCAAGCTGAAGGCCAAGGGCGACCTGGGCCTCGCCGCCAACATCGCCAACCTGTTCGACATCCCCAAGGCCTGAGATGGCCGAGTTCTCGCTCGACCTGAACGAGGAACAGCGGGACCTTCGCGACTGGGTGCACGGCTTCGCCGCCGAGGTCGTGCGCCCGGCCGCGGCCGAATGGGACGCCCGGGAGGAGACGCCCTGGCCGATCATCCAGGAAGCGGCGAAGGTCGGCCTGTACGGCTTCGAGTTCCTCGCCACCTGCTGGGCCGACCCCACCGGACTCTCCCTGCCGATCGCCAGCGAGGAACTGTTCTGGGGTGACGCCGGCATCGGCCTGGGCATCTTCGGCACCTCACTGGCCGTCGCCGCCATCTACGGCGCCGGCACCCCCGACCAGCTCGTCGAATGGGTGCCGCAGTGCTTCGGCGACGTCGACCAGCCCGCCGTCGCGGCGTTCTGCACCACCGAGCCGGAGGCCGGCTCCGACGTCGGGTCGATGCGGACCCGGGCGGTCTACGACGAGGCCACCGACGAGTGGGTGCTCAACGGGCAGAAGGCGTACGCCACGAACGGCGGCATCGCCGGGGTGCACGTGGTCACCGCCTCGATCGAACCCGAACTGGGCTCGCGGGGGCAGGCCGCGTTCGTCGTGCCGCCGGGCACGCCGGGGCTCAACGCCACCCGCAAGCTGCGCAAGCTCGGGCTGCGTGCCTCGCACACCGCCGACGTCTTCCTCGACGACGTACGGGTGCCGGGGCGCTGCCTGCTCGGCGGCAAGGAGGCGCTCGACGAGCGGCTGGCCCGCGCCCGTACCGGCCAGCGCGCCTCCGGCCAGGCCGCGATGCGCACGTTCGAACTGTCCCGACCGACCGTCGGCGCGCAGGCGCTCGGCGTGGCCCGCGCCGCGTACGAGTACGCCCTCGACTACGCCAAGGAACGGGTCCAGTTCGGCCGGCCCATCATCGAGAACCAGGCGGTCGCGTTCGCGTTCGCCGACATGAAGATGGAGATCGACGCGGCCCGGCTGCTGGTCTGGCGGGCCTCCTGGATGGGTCGCAACAACCGGCCGTTCAGCGCGGGCGAGGGCTCGATGTCCAAGCTCAAGGCCGGCGAGGTGGCCGTCTCGGTCACCGACAAGGCTGTCCAACTCCTCGGCGGCGCCGGCTTCCTGCGCGACCACCCGGTCGAGCGGTGGTACCGGGACGCCAAGATCTACACCATCTTCGAGGGCACTTCCGAGATCCAGCGGTTGGTCATCTCCCGGGCCATCTCCGGAATGCAGATCCGCTGATCGTCGGCGGACCCCGACCCGACCCGCGGTGGCACCGCGTGCCGCGGGTCGGGCCGCCGGTCCACCCCGCCCGGTCAGGGTTTCCGCAGGCTGGGCAACTGATCACGTGGGCCGGGGTCCGCGCTGCCGCGGGTGCATGAGCGGGAGAACACGAACGCGAAGGAGGGTTGCGACTTGGACCTGCCGTTCATCGTCGCCACGCTGACCCGACGCGGACTACTCAACCCGGGCCGCCCGATCCGGGTGGCCTCCCAACTCAACGCGCTGCGCCGGTGGGGCTGGAGCCTCGCCGGTGAGCTGCGCCAGGCCGCCGCGCGCGACCCGGGGCGGACCGCCGTCGTCGACGAGCACGGCACCGCGCTGACGTTCCAGGAACTGCTGGACCGGTCGGAACGGCTGGCCCGGTCGCTGCGGGCCGGGCTCGGCGTACAGGCCGGCGACCGGGTGGGCGTGCTCTGCCGCAACCACCACGGCCTCATCGAGGCGATCGTCGCCTCGATGCTGCTCGGCGCGGACGCCGTCCTGGTCAACACCGGTCTCTCCGCGGCGCAGCTGGCCACCGTGGCCGAGGAGCAGGGCCTGCGCGTGCTCGTGCACGACGCCGAGTTCGCCGAGCGGGTCCTCGGCCTCCCCGCCGAGCTGCACCGGGTCGACGAGCGCCGCCAGGAGGAGCTGATCGCCGGCGCGCTGCCCGGTGACCAGCTTCAGCCGCCGGAGCGGGACGGCCGGACCATCGTGCTCACCTCCGGCACCACCGGCGCGCCCAAGGGCGCCCGCCGGCCCACGCCACACGGCTTCGGCCCGCTGGTGTCCATCATCGACCGCATCCCGCTGCACGTCCACGACACCGTGCTGATCGCCGCGCCGATCTTCCACACCTGGGGATACGCCGCCCTGCAGGTGTCGTTCGCGCTGCGCGCCACGGTCGTGCTGCACCGGCGGTTCGACCCGGCTACCACGGTGGCCGCCCTGGCCGCGCAGCCCTGCGACGCGCTCTTCGCCGTACCGGTGATGCTGCAACGGCTGATGGAGGTGCCGCCGCCCGGGTCCCGGCCGCCGCTCAAGGTGGTCGCGGTCAGCGGCTCGGCGCTCCCCGGCGGCCTGGCGACCGCCTTCATGGACCGCTACGGCGACGTCCTCTACAACCTCTACGGCTCGACCGAGGTCTCCTGGGCCTCGATCGCCGGCCCGGCCGAGCTGCACGCGGCCCCCACCACGGCGGGCCGCCCGCCGCACGGCACCCGGTTGGAGATCATCGACGACGCCGGCGAACCGGTCCGCGACGGCCGGGTCGGCCGGATCTTCGTGGGCAACGAGATGCTCTTCGAGGGCTACACCTCGGGCGTCGGCCGGGAGAGCCGCGACGGTCTGCTGGACACCGGCGACCTGGGCCGGATGAACCCCGACGGCCTGCTCTTCGTCGACGGGCGGGCCGACGACATGATCGTCTCCGGCGGCGAGAACGTCTTCCCGTCCGAGGTCGAGGACCTCATCGCCCGGCTGCCGCAGGTCCGCGAGGTCGCGGTGATCGGCGTGCCGGACGCGGAGTACGGCCAGCGGCTGGCCGCGTTCCTCGCCCTGCACCCCGGCGAGACGCTCGACCCGGATGCGGTCCGCGAATACGTCCGGCACTACCTGGCCCGCTTCTCCGTGCCCCGGGACGTGGTGTTCGTGAAGTACCTGCCGCGCAACGCCACCGGCAAAGTGCTCAGCCGGGAGCTCCGCCGCTACTACGGCTGAGCCACAGGGGACGGACGGGCCGACTCCGCCGGTGATACCTTCCCTGCGCCGGCTGTCCCGGCAGTGACTTCCACCCCCACCGGGAGCTGCTCGCATGGTCCGGATCCGTCGGCGTTGGGCCCTCGGCCTCCTCCTCGGTGGCGTCTCCGCCACGGCGCTCGGCACCTCCGAGCCCGTGCTCAGCCGACGCCGCGCCAGCACGCCGGTCCGCCGCCAGTCCCCGCCGGTCGAGGTGGAGAACCGGGCGGCCGGCGAGCCCTGGTGGCCGCCGGACGGCGCCCGGGCCGCAGACGACCGGCGGCGGCAGATCCAGGGGTACGCCTCGACGACCAGCCTCGCCCCGGGCGACTCCGTCGACTTCCACGTCGCGGTCAATCCGGCCGGCCGGTTCCGGATCACCGTGCACCGGCTCGGCTGGTACGGCGGCGCCAGCGCCCGGACCATGCTGACCGGCCCGGACCTGGACGGCACCCCGCAGCCGGTGCCGCCCGCCGACCCGGCAACCGGGGCGATCGCCTGCCGCTGGCCGGTGTCCTGGACCCTCCGCGTCCCCGAGGACTGGACCTCCGGCCTCTACCAGGCGGTCTTCACCTCCGCCGACGGCTGGCGCGCGTGCACCCCCTTCGTGGTGCGGGACGACCGGCGGGCCGCCGCGCTCTGCGTGGTGCTGCCGGTGACCACCTGGCAGGCGTACAACCAGTGGCCGCGGGACCGGCGGGCCGGCAAGAGCCTCTACAACGGCTACGCGGCCAGCGGGCGGCGGGATCCGGCGCTGCGGGCGCGCGAGGTCTCCTTCGACCGCCCGTACGCCGACGCGGGCCAGCCCACACAGTTCAGCCGCGACCACGACGCCGTCCAGTGGCTGGAGCGCAACCGCTACGACATCAGCTACGCGACCAGCTTCGACCTGCACTCCGGGCGGCTCGACCCGGCCCGCCACCGGGGGCTGGTGTTCTGCGGGCACGACGAGTACTGGTCGGCGGAGATGCGCCGGGCCGCCGAGGCCGGGCTGGCCGGCGGCACCAGCCTCGCCTTCCTCGGCGCCAACAGCGTCTACTGGCACATCCGGGTGCGTCCCTCCGCCGACGGCCGCCCGGAGCGGGTCGTCGCCTGCGCCAAGGCCACCCCGGACCCGGACGAGGACGCCGCCGGGCCGACGGTGACCTGGCGCGGCCTCGACATCCCCGAGCAGGCGCTGATCGGCGTCCAGTACAACGGCATCGTCGTCACCCCGCAGCCGCTGGTGGTCCGGTCGGCCGACCACTGGGTGTGGGCCGGCACCGGGGTGGCCGACGGCGACCGCATTCCCGGCGTCGTCGGCGGCGAGGCGGACGGCGTCCACCCGGCCACCGCACGGCCCGTCGCGGTCGGCGACACCCTGCTCAGCGCGTCGCCCTACCCCGCACAGCAGGGCGGCCGGCGGATGCAGAACACCCACGTGTACGAGACGGCCGGTGGCGCGGTGGTCTTCGCCACCGGCACCCTGCGCTGGACCATGGCGCTGAACCGGCGCGGCCAGCGCGACGAGCGGATCGAGCGGGCCACCGCGAACGTCCTCGACCGGATGATCGGCCGGGCACGGGCCGACCGCCCGGAGCCGCCGGACGGCACCGGCTCAGGCACGGCGGATCGGCCCGGGGGTCCGGCCGAGCGCGACTAGCCGCTCCAGACCCGATCAGGGACTTTCGTGACCGGTCGCCCCGTCAGGAGGGGATGTCGATCCGGCCCGCCACGGCGGCGTCGGCGATGTCGGAGCGGTGGTGCGAGCCCGCCAGCTCGATGCCGCGTACCACCTCGTAGGCGGCGTCCCGCGCGGCGGCCAGGTCGGGGCCGGTGGCCGTACCGCAGAGGACCCGGCCCCCGGCGGAGCGCAGGGTGCCGTCGGCGTCCCGGCGGGTGCCGGCGTGGATGACCCCGGCGCGGTCGGCGCCGGTGATCACGTCACCGGTACGCGGTGCCGCCGGGTAGCCCTCGGCCGCCACCACGACGGTGACCGCCGCGCCGTCGCGCCAGCGCAGCGGCGGATGCGCGGCCAGCGTGCCGGTGGCGGCGGCGTGCAGCAGCCCGGCCAGCGGCGTCTCCAGCAGGGCGAGCACCACCTGGGTCTCCGGGTCGCCGAAGCGGGCGTTGAACTCGATCACGCGCGGGCCGGCGGCGGTCATCGCCAGGCCCACGTAGAGCAGGCCGGCGAACGGGGTGCCCCGACGGCGCAACTCGGCCAGCGTCGGGTGCACCACGTCGCGCATCACCTCGTCGACCAGGCCGGGCG
Source organism: Micromonospora sp. MH33 (assembly GCF_003013775.1). NCBI lineage: Bacteria > Bacillati > Actinomycetota > Actinomycetes > Micromonosporales > Micromonosporaceae > Micromonospora > Micromonospora sp. MH33. The sequence goes on along the minus strand of NZ_MUYZ01000152.1, from coordinate 4,187 downwards.
GGGCCCACGGCAGCGGCGCGTACGCGCCCATGCCGCCGGTGTTCGGCCCGGTGTCGCCGTCGCCGACCCGCTTGAAGTCCTGGGCGGGCAGCAGCGGCACAGCCGCCTCGCCGTCGGTGACCACGAAGAGCGAGACCTCGGGACCGGCCAGGTACTCCTCGATCACCACCCGGCCGCACTCCTCGGCGTGCCGAGCGGCGGCGGCACGGTCATCGGTCACCACGACACCCTTGCCCGCTGCCAGCCCGTCGTTCTTCACCACGTACGGAGCACCGAACTCGTCCAGCGCCTTTCCGACGCTCGCCGCGTCCGCGCAGGTGTACGCCCGGGCGGTCGGCACGCCGGCCGCGGTCATCACGTCCTTGGCGAACGCCTTCGAGCCCTCCAGCCGGGCCGCCTCGGCCGACGGGCCGAAGGCCGCGATGCCCTTGGCGCGGACCGCGTCGGCGACCCCGGCCACCAGCGGCGCCTCCGGGCCGATCACCACGAGGTCCGCCGCCATCTCGACGGCGAGCGCCGCCACGGCCGCCGGGTCGGTCGCGTTCACCTCCCGCACCTCGGCCACCGCCGCGATCCCGGGATTCCCCGGAGCCGCCACCAGCGCCTCGACGGCAGGATCGCCGACCAGTCCGAGCGCGAGCGCATGCTCCCGCCCTCCACCACCCACAAGAAGAACCCGCACGACCCCGCATCCTACTGACCACCCCATCCCACCCAGTCGATCATGAGGTTGGCTGCCCGGATGGTGGTCTCCGCGCGGTGACGGCCGAGCGCACCAGCCAGGGGATGTAGCGGACCGGCCGCGACGCCGAGCCCAAAACCGACAGGTGGATCAGCTCGCTGCGGGGCAGCCCGTCGATGCGGTGCAACTCGGCGGCCGTGGCCAGCACCGCCGCGGCGCCGGGACCGAAGGACGCCACCGCTGCCCTGATCCGCCCCGCACCCCACCACCTCCCACGACCACCCCTGTGGAAAACCCTGTGGACAGGCCCGCGACTTGGGCGCGTTGACCATGAAGTTGTTGCCACCGAACTCGGCGGTTTCAGCGCAACAACTTCATGATCATCGGGTGAGAGGGGGACGGGGCTTAGGGGAGGAGGGGGTGGCGGACTACGTTTTCTTCGCGGCCGGGGCCCACGCCCACGATGCTGACCTTGGTACCGCAGAGTTCTTCGATGCGGGCGATGTAGCGTCGCGCGTTCTCCGGGAGGTCGTTCTCGGTTCTGGCCTTGGTGATGTCTTCCCACCAGCCGTCGAGCTCTTCGTAGACCGGGGTGGCGTGGTGGAAGTCGGTCTGCGTCATCGGCATGTCGTCGAAGCGCTCGCCGTTGATCTCGTACCCGATGCAGATCGGCACCTTGGGCATGCCGGTCAGTACGTCCAGCTTGGTGATGACCAGGTCGGTGACGCCGTTGAGGCGGCAGGCGTAGCGGGCCACGACGGCGTCGAACCAGCCGGTGCGGCGCTCGCGGCCGGTCGTGGTGCCGTACTCGTGACCGATCTTGCGCAGGTGCTGGCCGTTGTCGTCGAACAGCTCGGTCGGGAACGGGCCGGAACCCACCCGCGTCGTGTACGCCTTGCTCACCGCGATGACCTTGGTGATCGCGGTGGGCGGGATGCCCGCGCCCACGCACGCCCCGCCCGCCGTCGGGTTCGACGAGGTGACGAAGGGATAGGTGCCGTGGTCCATGTCGAGCATGGTGGCCTGGGCGCCCTCCAGCAGGACGGTCTCGCCGCGGTCCAGCGCGTCCCAGAGCATCACCCGGGTCTCCGCGATGTACGGCCGCAGCCGCTCCGCGTAGCGCAGGTACTCCTCGACGGTCTCGTCGACGTCGATCGCCTTGCGGTTGTAGACCTTGAACAGCAGCTGGTTCTTCTCGCGGAGCGCCAGCTCCAGCTTCTTGCGCAGGATGCCGGGGTCCAGCAGGTCCTGGAGCCGGATGCCCATCCGCGCGACCTTGTCGCCGTACGCGGGGCCGATGCCCCGGCCGGTGGTGCCGATCCGCGAGCTGCCCAGGTAGCGCTCGACCACCCGGTCCAGTGCCCGGTGGTGCGGCATGATGAGGTGCGCGTCACCCGAGATCCGCAGCCGGGAGACGTCCACGCCCCGCTCGGCGAGACCGTCGATCTCCTCCAGCAGCACCTTCGGGTCGACCACCACACCGTTGCCGATGACGATCATGGCGTCCGGCGACAGCGCGCCGGACGGCATCAGGTGCAGCGCGTACTTCTGGCCGTCCGGGGTGATCACCGTGTGGCCGGCGTTGTTGCCGCCGGAGTAGCGCACGACGTAGTCGACCCGCTCACCCAGCAGGTCGGTAACCTTGCCCTTGCCCTCGTCGCCCCACTGAGCGCCGATGAGCACGATCGCTGGCATCTTCTCCGCCTCCAGAAGGCTCGGGTGCCAGGTGGCGACCGGTCGGCGAGCCCGGGGTGTCAGGCTAACAAGTAGTGACGGCGGGACCGGCAGGGGTTCACCGAGAAGCAGGAGGCTCCTTCGTGTACGACGTGGTGCTGCTCACCCTCGGCTCGGAGCGGGACGCTCCCGGCGGGGGCTGCGGCAGCGGTGACGCCTGCTGCGGTGGCGCCTCGGAGGCGGCTGGCGAGCGGCCCGAGGAGCGCTGCGAGACGCCGCGCGTACCGGTGCTGGCCTGCGCGGACGCGCTGACCGCCCGGGGCGCCCGGGTGGAGACGGTGACCGCCCGTTCGGACGCGGAGATCGACGAGGTGCTGGCCTGCCTCGACGGCCCGCCCCGCGCCGACGGCCTCACCTGGCCGGACCCCGACTCCAAGACCCGGCTGGTCGTCGCCACGGCAAGTGACGGTCAGTTGCGCGCCGTGCTGCGCCGGCTGGTCCGGCGGTACGCTCCGCCGCCCAGCCGCCGCCCCGCGGACCTGGCCGGCAACCGGACCGTGCCCGACCTGCCCCCGGTCGGCGTACTCCCGCTCGACCCGGCCCGGTCCGGGACGGCGCGGGACCTGGCCGCGCAGCTCGGCCTGCCCCGTGACCCGGACGCGGTGGCCGCCGCGGTGCTGGACGGCACCCCCCGCCGGCTCGACCTGCTGCGCAACGACGGCGGCTCGGTGACGCTGGACGGCGCGCTGCTCGGCGCGGCCGACGACGCGGGCCGGCCGCTGCACTGGCGGGCCCGGGGCGAGGTCGACGGCACCGTGCTGAGCACCGGCGAGGAGCCGATCATGGCCTGCGCGATCGGCAACGCCGGCGGTTACGCGAGCCTGGGCGACGTGGCGCTGCTGGCCGACCCGGACCCGTCCGACGGCCGCGTCCAGGTGGCCGTGGCCGTGCCCGTGGTCACCCGGTCCGCGTTGGGCCGGAAGAGGGTACGGCTGGAGGTGCGCCGGGCCCGGGGCCGGGCGACGGCGGTCGTACCGCGCGACGGGAAGGTGCCCTTCCTCGACGACGGCGTCGAGGGCGAGCTGGGCCGGAAGCGGTCCTGGTGGACCGAGCCGGGCGCCTGGGCGGTCTGGACGGCCTGACCTCCGTCGATCCCCGCTCGGGCCACCCGGGAGACCGGACGGCCTATCCTCGGCGGAAGGAATGGGGAGGAACCGTGGTGCACGAACACGCCGACCCGGCCCACGTGCCGGGTCAACCGCAGGTGCCGGAGCGGGACATCGAACCGCTCTGGCCGCCCGAGCAGGCCGACGCGGTCGTCACCGCCCCGCCGTGGGCGGCCCCGGCCCAGCCGAGCGCGGCGCCCTGGCCCGTCCCGCCCGGCGACGCCGCACCGTCGCCCCCGTGGCCGCAGCCGCCCGCTCCCGACGAGGTACGCGCGGGTGACGCCGTGCCCGCACCCCGCGCGGCACAGCCCCCGGTCGACCTGGACCTGCCGTTCACCCTCGACCAGCCGGCACCCAACCCGACGGCGGCGACCCCGGTGGTGGCCACGCCCGAAGCGACCGCGCCCCGACCGGTCACCGCCGCCGGACCCGACGACACGGCTCACACCGGGGGAACCACGCCCGAAACGGCCACGCCCGGAACGACCGCTCCCCTGCCGGCGATCGAAACGGCGGACGGAATCCGGGCGGACGCCCCTGCAACCGACGGCGGAGAGGCGGAGAGCCGCGGCGACCGTGGGGCCGGCACGCCACCGAACGGCCGGCCGGAGTCTCCGTGGGCCCAGCCTCCGCAGCGCACGACCGCCGACCCCGCCAGATCGGAA